>JAAXUF010000004.1 GCA_013336165.1 Coriobacteriia bacterium | reverse complement strand
CCGATCTACGGTGCTTGAGGCCGGGATGCCGACGATGATGCTCACGCTGGTGGTCGGCGAGCGGTTTGGGCTTGATACCGATTTTCTAGCGTCGGCGATTCTGGTGACGACCGCCGGCGCCGCGGTCACGCTGCCGCTCATGCAGATGCTGGTTCGCTAGGCGCTGCCGGCAACCGATGCCGCGCGGACCTAGGAGGCGGCTTCGATGCGCATTCTGGAATCCCTCGCCGAGCTCGTCTTTCCGACGCGGTGCGCCGGCTGTGAACTCCCGGGCGAGCTGCTGTGCCGTGCCTGCCGTGAGTCTCTTCCGCTCATCGACCTGACAGGCGCCTGCCCGCGCTGCGGCGCACCATGGGGCCGCCTGGTCTGCACGGAGTGTTGGGACCGCGAGTGGAAATTCGAAGCGGCGCTTTCTCTCGGCGAGTTTGAGGCCCCACTCGCCCGCGCCGTGGTTCTGCACAAAGACGCGGGGGAGCGCAGGCTTGCCTCGACCTTGGGAACCCTCCTCGCCGAGAAGATCGGTGCCGAGTGGCCCGCGTGGCCGGGCGGTATCGCGTTCGTCCCGGCGACACGGGAGGCGCTCCGGCGGCGCGGCTTCGACCACGGTCGCGCCATCGCGGCCGCAGTGGCAGCGGGACTTGAAGTGCCGCTCGTTCCGGCGCTGATCAGAACGCGCGCACTGGATCAGCGGCTGCTTGGGCGGGATGCGCGCAAGGCGAACGCGGCTGGCACATTTGCGGTCACGGCGTCGGTGGTAGGCCGAGTGCTTCTGGTGGATGACGTCTTCACGACAGGTGCCACACTCGACGACGCCGCACGTGCGCTTCTCGAGGGTGGAGCAGCAGCAGTTCGAGTGGCATCAGTGGCTCGGGCATGGTGAGCGGCATGCTAGAATCATGGCGTTCCCGCTCGGGTCTGTGGTTGCGGACGCGAAAGCTTCCTAGTCCATGGTAGACGCGGCCAAAAGGATCCACGTAAGCCGGCAGTGTCAAAGCTGTCGCGCGAGCATGGCGCGTCTTAGGGGTAAGTCGTACCGCTCGATGAAAGCCGCATCCCGCGGCTTCGAGCGAGAGGGCCGGTAGTGAGATTGCATCAAGCGGAAGCTCCGGTATGCGAGTGTGGGGCCAAAGACCAGGTCAGCCGAGCGGGAACATATTGGCCGAAGGTGAGCGAGGGAGCGGGCGTGAGCGGAAGCATTCGTTCAAGGGTGGTACCGGTTGCACTCGCGGTTGTCTTGTCGGCGGCGATCCTCGGCGGATGCGCTTCTCCCAAAACGAGTTCGCAACAGTTGTCGCCCGTGGTCTCCCCACCAACAGTGAATCAGGCAGGCGTGCTTCGCATCGGTATCGACCTCGCATCCCCGCCCTTTGGGGGAACCGATCTCGGCAAGCAGGCCGGCATCGACATGGATGTCGCTGCGGCGCTGGCGAACAAGCTTGGTTTGGCGCTGGTGGTGGTCGACGTGAAGGCATCGGATGCGGCAACCGCGCTGGCGGATGGCCGGGTCGACGCCGTGATGTCGGTGCCCTTCTCCCAGGTCACCGTAGGACGGGTGTCGATCGCAGGAACATACATCTCCGATGGTTCCGGGCTCTTCACAACCTCCGACAGCACCATGTCTGTGACAGCTTCGCAAACGGCCGAGATCCTGCCGATCACCACGAAGCTGGGAGCGCAGAAAGAGTCTGCGGCGTACTGGGAACTCGTATCTCAGGTGGGCACAACGACAGTGACGACGTATTCCACCTTGCGCGAAGCGCTTGTCGCACTGAGCGGCCACCAGATCGATGCGGTTTGTGGCGACGCCTTGATCGGGACGTACATCGGCAGGGATCTAGGCGAGATTCGTTTTGCCGGGCAAATTGCTCCTGCTCATGTGCTTGGGGTGGCGGTCGGGTCAAAGAACACCGTACTCGGCGATGCCATACGCAAGGCGCTTGACGCTCTTGCCGGGGATGGAGTGCTCAGCACTGTTCGGCGTAAGTGGGTTGGTGACCTGCCAACGCTGAGTATTCCAGTAAGCTCTGAGACAACGACTTTGAGCGCCTCAACCAAGTAGAGACGAGCGGCCCTTTAGGATCTCGCTCTCGGAAGTCCTCGATATTCTGTATCGCATAAAGCGGTCACCACTCGTGCGTGAACCTCTCACGTGCATACATATCGCAATCTTCTGCATAGCACGAATCACATTCTTGTTATTGCAGAAACGGTGTATGATTATGCACTAGTTTAACAGCGTCGGCTTTGCCAAGCCGACGGGGACGTCTGGTTCACAATAAGGAGGAGAGATGTACAAAGTTCGTCGAATCGCGAGGCTCGTCCTCGCCATGGGTCTGGCGCTCGCCATCGTGGCGGTCGCAGGCTGCAGTAGCAGCACCCCCAGCAGCACCCCCAGCACCACGACCAGCACCACGCCCGACTACAAGCTCGTCAAGGCAGGGGTTTTGACCGTCGGCTCCGACACGGCATTCCCTCCCTTCGAGGCCATGAACGGCTCCACCGCCGAGGGCTTCGATGTTGATCTGGCTGTCGCCATAGCCAAGGAGATGGGCCTGACCGTCAACTTCACCACACAGAAGTTCGACACGCTCATCCCGCAGCTCAAGGCCGGCGGAACGTTTGACGTGATCATGTCCGCCATGACGATCACATCCGACCGCGAGAAGGAGATCACCTTCTCGAGTCCCTACATCGACTCGAACCAGTCGATCGCTGTGACCAAAGGCAAGTTCGCCAAGGTCAGCGGCAACAACACCAGCGCGATCAACACTGCATTCACCGGTAAGATCATCGGCGTGCAGTCAGGCACCACCGGTGAGGCGTGGGCAAAAGAGAACCTGAAGGGCGCGAAGCAGATCGTGCCGTTTGACGACACGCTCGCCGCTTTCTCCGCTCTCGCGGCCGGCAAGGTCGACGCCATCGTCAATGACCTGCCTGTCTCGGCGTACATCGTCAAGGACGCCACACGCAACGCCGAGATCATCGCCGAGATCCCCACAGGCGAGCAGTATGGTATCGGCATCGCACAGAGCAACGCCGGTCTGAAGAAGGCGATCGATGCAGCGCTTGCCAAGCTGAAGTCGTCCGGCCAGTACGACACGATCTACAAGAAGTGGTTCGGCGTCGCGCCGACCAAGTAGCGGCATCACAGCCCTACAAAAACGATTGTGATGACGTAAGCGGCATATAACCCGAGGCCCCCGGCGAGATCCGGGGGCCTCATCCGTCAGCCGGCTGTGAGGCGCGCTAATGAAGACACGGAATCGGATTCCCCTGAAACGCCTGGCGGCGATGTTCGCCGCCGTCCTGGTGTTGTCGGCCTTCGTGCCGGCCATTGCGGGAGCGATGACGGTGACCCAGTCGAGTACGCGTCCGAATGGGTTCGCCGGCCAGGACACTTATGGTGGCAAGCCGACGAGGCTGACATGGGAGGTGAGCGTCGACGAGGGCGAACCGTCGGTCAAGTCGCTCACCCTCACACTTCCTGAAGGAACCGATCTGTCGAAGTCCTCGGTCGACGTTGTCACCCTCAAGGGGCTGACGCGGGGTTCGGTTCAGTCGACCTCGAAGGTCTCGGCCAATACAGTTCGTGTTGATTTCTCCGAGTCGATCGAGGCGCCCTCCAATATCCGCGTGACGGTGGAAGACATAGTGCTTCCCGCGAAGGGCGTGACCTTCCAGGTCCAGGGCAGTGCGGACACCTCCGCCGGCGTGCAAGCGATTCCGGCCGCCAAGGAGGCATTGGTCGTCAAACCGATGACGGTGCCCGAGCGTCTCATCTTCATGCTCGACCAGCAGAAATGGGTCGAGAAATGGAACTCGGTCAACTTTCTTGCGATGTTCTTCAAGCCACAGATGATCGTGGCGAGCCTCTCCCTTCTGGGCGCGGGCTGGCTTATCTCGTTGCTGCTGGTTGGCGTTGGATTCCCGGTCGCCATTCCTCTGGGACTGGCACTGGCGTTCGCCAAGATGTCGAAGATCGCGCCTGTGCGTTGGTTCGCATCGGTCTATGTGAACGTCATTCGCGGCACACCGCTCTTCCTGCAGATTTACATCGCCTTCTTCGGGCTACCCCTCATAGGAGTGCAGGCGAACAAGTACGTGCTGGGAATCATCGTGCTCGCGTTGAACTCCTCGGCATACCTCAC
This sequence comes from Coriobacteriia bacterium, assembly GCA_013336165.1. Taxonomy (NCBI): domain Bacteria; kingdom Bacillati; phylum Actinomycetota; class Coriobacteriia; species Coriobacteriia bacterium. The sequence goes on along the minus strand of JAAXUF010000004.1, from coordinate 188,168 downwards.
TGAGATCTTCCGGGCAGGCATACAGTCGATCGCCAAGGGGCAGTTCGAGGCAGCTTCGTCTCTCGGAATGAGTTACTGGCAGTCGATGCAGTACGTGATTATTCCGCAGACGGTGAAACGGGTTCTCCCGACGATGACGAGCGAGTTTATCCTGCTGTACAAGGACACCTCGCTGTTGTCGGCCGTTGGCGTGTTCGAGCTCATGATGTACTCAAAGAACCTCACGGCCATCACGGGTAACGTCACCCCGTATGTTGTGGCCGCGCTGTTCTATCTGATTGTGACTACGCCTCTCATCCGCTACGTACAGACGCTCGAGCTGCGCTTGGCGGTCGCCGAGGGCGGCGCCACGCCGCCGCAGAAGAAACGCCGCAGATGGCCCTGGCAGCCTGCGTCCGCAGGTTCGGAGTCGGCACTGCTCGCATCCAGCGTCGAACACGAGTCGAGGTAATCGATGTCACAGCCGATCGTGCGCATACAGAACCTGAAGAAATCCTTCGGCGCTCTCGAGGTTCTGAAGGGTGTCGATCTGGAAGTCCAAAGAGGGGAGGTCGTCGTCATCCTCGGCCCGTCGGGCTCAGGCAAGTCGACGATGCTTCGCTGCATCAACAGGCTCGAGGAGCCGACCAGCGGTAAGATCTTCTTTGAGGACATCGAGATCACCAATCCGGGCACCAACATCAACACCATCCGTGAACATATCGGGATGGTGTTCCAGCAGTTCAACCTGTTTCCCCACCTGACGACCAACGACAATGTGATGCTCGCCCAGCAGCGGGTGCTCAAGCGCTCGAAGGCCGAGGCCGAGCGCATAGCCGCCGAGCAACTCGACCGCGTCGGCTTAGGAGACAAGCTCGACTATTACCCGGCACAGCTTTCCGGCGGTCAGCAGCAGCGAGTCGCCATCGCTAGGGCGCTTGCGATGGATCCCCATGTCATGCTGTTTGACGAGGCGACGTCGGCACTGGATCCTGAACTGGTTCGCGGCGTTCTCGATGTCATGAAGGCACTGGCAAAGGGCGGCATGACGATGATCGTGGTGACGCACGAGATGGGTTTCGCGCGCGATGTTGCCGACCGCGTGGTGTTCATGGATCAAGGCGTTGTACATGAGCAGGGCACGCCTGAAGAGGTGTTCGATCACCCTTGCAGCGACCGCACCAAGGACTTTCTCGGCCACATATCGTAGGAGCAGGCATCGGCGACTGCGAAGTGCCCCTCTTTGCGCTGGCGAAGCGCGGGGAGGGGTATTCTCTTTGTACTAGCCGACGATGATAAGGGGGCCCCTCGATGCAAGTCACCGTCACAGGACGCCACATGGTGGTCAACGATTCCCTTCGGGTGTACGCCGAGCAGAAGTTCGGCCGCATTAGCAAGATCTTCGATACCGAGCCTCTGTTGGCCGAGATCGTCTTGCGCGAAGAGAAGAATCCGTCGATAGCACGGGCCAGCGTGGCCGAAGTGACGCTCAGGCTTCAGGGAGGCGTGGTCCGTGCCGAGGAGGCTGCTCCCGATATGCATGCGGCCATCGATCTGGCGGCGGACAAGGCTGAGGCGCAGATGAGGAAGTACAAGAGCCGCATCATGGATCGGCGGAACGGAAAAGCCACCGCGACGGTCGTGAAGACGGCTGCAGGGGATGCCGAACTTGCACCGAAGGCTGAGCCAGAGGTGGTACGCATCAAGCTTGTTGATGCACGGCCGATGGCGCGCGAAGACGCGATTCTTCAGCTCGAACTTCTCGGCCACGATTTCTTTGTGTTTCGTGACGCCGAGACAAATGCGGTTTCGGTTCTATACCGGCGCAAGGATGCAGATTACGGACTTATCCAGCCAAAAGAGTAGACTTGCCTGCGCTTGGAGGGCCATGTCAAATTGAGCAAGGTCATCTGCAAGGCACATCCGAATATGAAAAGTAGGTTACGGAAGTTGACACTACTCTTGCGTAGCACCTAGAGTACTGGGAAGAAGCGCGCGCATTCCGCGCAGATGTGGTCAGTGGGGCAGCAGCATACGTCGTAGCAGGGAGCTCCCGAGTGGACCAGAGCGTATCTCCAGTAAGGGTCGAGGAAATCGAAGCTGCGCTTGCGGAGGTCGGCGATATCAAGGCTGCCCGCATAGTCGCCTCTCCCGATGGTGTCATCCAGGAGATCCACGTCCTGGCCTCGCCGAGCAAACAGCCCAAGCAACTCGTTCGCGATATTGAGTCTACGCTCATGGCGCAATTTGGGATCCCTGTCGATCACAAGAAGATCTCGATTGCGATGCTTGGCCGGGAGGCCCTGAGGCCCATCGAGGAAGAGACTGTGGCCGCAGAGCCCCAACTTCGCGCCGAACGTCCTCGCATCACCGAAATCCAGGCGAGCATCAGCGGCGTTCAGGCTTCGGCGGCGGTCACGCTCGACATCTGCGGCACCGAGTATGTGGGCACAGCAGATGGTCCTGCAAGTCAGACGGGTCGGTTGCGCCAAGTGGCGCTCGCGGCTTTGGACGCCGTAAGCCAATATACCGAAGACACGGTCTCCTTCGCGTTGGAAGACGTCTCCATCGTGCAGATGGGACGAGAGAGAGTCGCGGTCTCTTGCATTGCTTTGGTCAGCGGGTTTGGTGAACGTACATTCTGTGGGTCAGCACTCGTTCGTCAGAATGAAAACGACGCGATCGTTAAGGCGACGCTTGATGCGATCAACCGACGGATGGGCTTTCTGACAACCAAATAGATTTCCAGTTTGGACCGGCGCCGTGAACCGATTTTCGAACACTGTCAGCACACCAATGAGCGGAGCGGACAGCGTTCTTCCATCACGAGCGAGATGGGAGAAGACCACACCAGTTCCACGAAGGGGGTCTTCTTACCATGAAGCGCATGATTCTGGTTCTCGCGTCTCTTGCTGCCGTCGTTCTTGCCGGCGGTGCGGGTTTCCGTATGTAGTTGCTCTACCGGCCCGGTCCATGTTTTTGAGAGGGGGCGAGGGGTAAGGCGATGGCAGACACATGGCCGAATACCCCTCGTCCTTTTCTCATCTTAGTCGCGTTTGTGACCGCGACATGTTTGCTTGTGCTGAGTGAATCTTGGCTTGTATACCCGCCGGTGTGGTCGGTTCAGATTGCGCTTGTCGCCGTTGCCGCGGCCACTCTCGAGTTCTTCGCCTCGAAGCTTCCTGTATTCACAGTATCGCTCACCTATCCTCTGGTGATGTGCGCGATTGTCCTTGGTGGTCCCGCGGCTTCATCACTGGTCGCCGTCGCATCTGCTGTCGTCATTACGGGAATTGAACGGCGAAGGCCGCCGCTAGTTCTTCTGTTCAACTTCACGCAAGGCGTACTATGGGCTTGCCTCGGAGGATGGGCCTACACGCTGCTTGGTGGTCATGTTCTGGCCACGTCGCCCAGTCTCTTTCGCGTTCTGGTCCGCGCGGACTTTCCTCCTGCGCTGTACGGGATGATAGGAGCCGCTCTTCTGGCGTGCGTAGTCAACCTGGTACTCGTGAGCGCCGGAATTGCCACCTTCAGCAAGGGCCAGTTCTCGGACGTGTTTTCGTCTATGTATGTCTTTGTGCCTACACAAATCGCTCTAGCGTTTGTTGGATTCCTGATGGCTCAAGTGCTTGCAATCAACATTCTTGCGCTTCCGTTATTCGCGTTCCCACTACTGTTCGCCCAGCAGTTGTACCAGCGCTACACCACCCTGAAAGGGGCCTATGCTGACACAGTGAGATCGCTCATCGGGGCACTTGAAGCAAAAGACTCCTATACACGGGGTCACTCGGAGCGGGTGGCTGACTATTCGGTGGCACTCGGGCATACGCTGAAGTTGGATTCTCGAACTCAGGAGCGTCTAGAGTATGCGGCGCTATTGCATGACCTCGGGAAACTCGCGGTGCCCGGATGTGTTCTCACGAAACCGGGAGCGCTTGATGATGATGAGTACCGATCCATACAACTGCACCCATCGCGTGGGGCTGAGATGATTCGGAGAATACCGCCGCTGTCAGATCTTGCGGATTACGTGGGAAAACACCATGAACGATTTGGCGGGGGTGGTTATCCCGAGGCCATTTCGGCTCCGGAAATACCTCTGATTGCGCGGATATTGGCGGTTGCGGATAGCTATGATGCGATGACGACCACTCGTGCCTATCGCCCGGCCCTGAGTAGAGAGGTTGCGGTCTCGGAACTTGTCAAGGGCAAAGGCACACAATTCGACCCCGTGGTCGTTGAGGCATTCATTGAGGGACACGTAGTAGACAGTCTGGGAACCTCCGAATCGCAGGTCGAAGCCACGCGGAGTCCACAGCAACTGGAAGTAGGGGAGTCGTAGACGATGGGACTTCTAACTGAGGTTTCGGGAATGCTGATTGTCCCGCTGTGGGGTATTGCATGGTGGCAATACGCGGTGACGATCTTCTCGGCTCTTGTTCTACTCGACACTTTCGACATTCCACTTCCTCGTGGCGATAGCATTAGTGTTGGTGGAGCTCTGTGCGCCGCGGGACTGATCGTTCTTGGCCCCCTCGGAGCGATCTCCGCTTGCTTCGTGGCGATGGTTCTTGCGGTCGTAATCCGTTGGAAGAAGCGGCGGCATGATGGCATAGTCGGCCGATTCATCGCACGAGCCGCCGCGATCACTGCTTCGCTCATCGTGTTGGCTCCGTTGAGCGCGTGGCAGGCTGATTGGGCCGGTCTGGCGTCGGCCATTCTGGTGCCTGCCGTGTTCCTCTCTGTAGAACTGGTGACGGGGCAGATTGTCTCCGCCGAGAAGAGCGGAAGAGGATTCGGTCGGCTCTTGACCGGGAACCTGCGAACCCAAGCTCCGTTGCTCATTGCACAATGGTCTGGGGCAGTTCTGTTTCTGTTGATATATCAGGGGATGGGGCCTTGGAGCGTCATTCCTGTGGTTGCGCTTCTGTTGCTGATGAGGCAATCGTATACGCTTCTCCTTGACATCCGCGAGACGTATCGGACTACTGTTGAGGTGCTCGTTGAGGCTGCGGAAAGTCAAGATGAGCGTCGGCTCGGGCACGCTGAACGGACCGCCGCAGTCGCCAGAGCGATTGGAGGCAGCCTGGGCCTGTCGGCCTCGCAGCTAGAAGCCGTGAGCTACGCCGCTCTGTTGCACGATATCGACGCCATCAGCGCAGATGCCGGACATCATGCTTGCGACGAGCAAGGGAGCCCGAACTTGAGGCGCGGCAAGTCATCTGAGGTGATCCGTGGGGTGGAGTTCTTCGCGGACGTGCTTCCCATTCTGGAAGTGTGTGATGGTAATCCGTCGCGAGATGTTACAGAAAGCCAGAAGCTGGCCGCACTTGTCGTGGCAATCGCCAGTGATGCAGATGCAGCAGAGGACGAAGGAGTCTGGGCTGCTCACTCGGCGCCAGCCGTCGATGTCGTTGCCCCAATCATTAGTGCGCAAGGCAAAGCTCAGGTCGTCGGTGCCGCATTGGCACTGGGTTTCAAAGTGCCGGCGATTCGCTGATGCTCGCCCTGTATGCTACGGCGTTTGGCCTTCTGCTAGGTATTGCCTCGGGGGGTTCACTGCGGAATTTGTCCAAGCTGAGGCTCCGATGGGAGTGGCTAGTCGTTTCTCTCTTCGTTGTGCAGGGTGCGGCACGCGGGAGACTGTTTGGGATTGTGGGATCTCAGACTCTCGGGTTGGCGGTGTGGATAGCCGCATCAGCAATCCTTGTCGCAGTCCTTCTTGCGAATTGGCGGCAACCTGGTTTGGCAATCGCTGCAATAGGCATGGCGTTGAATATTGATGTGGTACTGCTCAACTCGGGCATGCCAGTGGAATTGGGTTGGGTCCGAGATCTGAACGCTTCTGTCGTCGGAGATGCTATCGGCTCAAGCTTGGGGTTCTACCACCTAGCCGGCAACATGAGTATCCTGACGTGGCTCGCCGACGCTATGCCTCTCCATGTGATGGGACATTGGTTCTTCTACAGCGTTGGTGACGTCCTGTTGGTGGTTGGTGTCTTGATAGTGATACTGCGTGGAACCTTGGGATCTCGCGAGCAGGATCCGCGCAAACTCGCGTAATCGCTTGAACTGAATCTCGAGTTTGTTGTACAAGTGACTATCTATCCGCCGGCACCCCTCGCCCGCATTCTTGGAGGTACACATGTGTGCCGTAGTAGGGGGTCGTGCTGTGCCGGATTTTGGCGCAGTGCTGGACAGGGGACGTCTAGTACGTGCGGTATCGAACCTCGGAGGGCGACCCTGCGTCATTTATGGACCTTCGGGCTCAGGCAAATCCGTGGTGGCCGCTCAGTACGTTTCGAGCGCAAGATCGCAAGTCATCTGGATTGACGCTGGCGGCGAATGCATTCCTGCCAAGAGGCTAGCAGGAATAATCCTGAAAGAATGTGGATGCGCCGAGGCCAATCTGGCGGCGCCCTTGTTTTCGGAGGAATTAGCACTGCCCGACTTGCTTGACGCGGTTGTCCGTTGCCTAAGATCGGAATCCCTGGCGGGCAACCTCTGCGTCGTGCTTGACGACTTGGGGAGAGTCCCAGACTCCAATTTAGTCTGTGAGATTGGCGCAATAGGCAAGGCTCTATGGCGCTGTGCCTCCCAGCTGATTGTCACAACGAGACAGCTTGACAACTGGCCTCCAAAGGTCCTCTGCGAATCCGGTCTAGTCGGGCCAGATGAACTTGGGCTTACGCTCTCGGAGGCGCAAGAAATGCTGCATGCACTCGGTATGGACATGCTTGCCAGCGAGGCACCGGCATTGCATGAAGCGTGCGGCGGCCACCTTGCCTTCTTCACGGTCCTGTCAAGCCAAGCCCTGATTCACGGCGCAAACTGGAGCGCGATGCGTACTGTGCCGCTTAACGCCTGGCTAGAGCGCTTGATCTACTCCGAACTGACTGCTTCAGAACGGGACATTCTGTTTCGCACTACATTGCTGAGGTCAGGTGATGGGCAAGATCTTGATGCACTCGATGTTCCGAACACAACAGTGATCGCTAATCGGTTGGCTTCAGTATTACCCCTCTTCAAGATGACCAAGACTCACGATTCTCGCTGCGAGTTCCGAGTTCACGATTTGGTTGACGACTTCTTTGCGGAGCGACAAGAGAAGGGCGTGCTTCACCCAGATTCTGTGGTCGTCACAAGTGCGGTTACTTTGCTAACGAATCGACTCGATTATGCGCGGGCAGCAGAACTACTGCTCCGCATGCGAGATATTCCACGTATCCAAGAATGGCTTGATCTGCACGGCGAAGAGGCCTTGGGCGCGGGGAACTACACTTCACTGGCCAGGTTGGTAGATGCGATCCCAGTTGCCTCTATGATGGCGCAACCAAAGCTCTTGGTGCTCTGGGCTGAGCTCAATGCTGAGATGGGGAATGTCGAGGACGCTCTGTCGCGATGTCGGGCTGCGAAGTTGCTTGCAGAGCACGATGGCGATGTTGATGTGGTCAGGGAGGCGCTGGCGCTATCTCTGGTTTACTTGCGACAGCTCAACCGAAAGGACGAGGCAAAGGCGTTCGCAGAGGAGATACTCGCCTCCCATCATGTCGAGGACGACAAGGCCCTACTGGCCCAGACTCTGGTCTGTCTTGGCTACAACAGGATCATTCACGGCGAGATGGTTGAGGCAAAGGCATTCCTGGATCAGGCAAACGAAGTTGTCTCAGGCGCGGACTTTCCGGGACCGCGACGAGTAGTCCGAGAGGCGATAGAAGCATCCTCAATCGTTTCCGCCCTCGCTTTCGGAGATTTCAACTCTACAGTCCGCATTCTAGGCCCGCTGATAGGCGAGAAACAGGGGCTATTGAGCTCTAGGGTAACGGTACGCGGCAATGTGGCCGTCGCGTTGGCGGAAACTGGACGGTTGGATCGATGTGAGGCTCTTCTTCGAGCGGTCGTCCAAGATATCGAGCGCAACAAGCTCGATCTATTTGCGATGGCGTTCTATCCGGCGCTCGGTTGTGCTCTCGCGGCGAGAGGAGCGATACCTGAGGCGATCGGCTGGTTCAGAGAGGCAATACGCATAGCGATTCAGTCAGGGGATGAGCCGGACGTCGCTTCAGCGCGAGTGTATCTTGCGAGTATCTTGCGTGCCGCAGGCGATCTAGACGAGTCACTCATTGAGGCGGAGCGCGCATTTGAGCATCTGTCGATGTCGGACTACATGGCGTACAGGCGACTCGCCGCCCTAGAGGTCGCAGCATCCCTTCTCGCTCTGGGGGATCCCTCTGCTGCCCGTGCCTGGACGGAGTCTGTGGCAGCGAATGGCTTTCAAGGCAACCGGTATCACGCTCTGCGCGCAGATATGATCCTCGCCGAGATCGAAAGGCGCGACGGTGAGCTTGACGCTGCCGTAGCGCGCCTGGCGACGCATCGCGACTATGTGCTATCCGAGAACCCTAATTGGCAGATCGCGATGTATTGCCGTGCTTTCCCGGCGTTGCTCGGCATGTTCGCGTTGGCGGTTGGTTCGAAGTGTCTGCCATCACATATGCTGCGCATGATCCCGCCTGAACACGCCGAGAGGATCCTGCTGGAATCTCGATGTTTCTTGGATGACGCCACGTGGGAGCAGCTGGGCCTTCGGCTTCTCGGCGAGTCTGAGTTCAGGAATCTGCTTGCCCGGGGCGGGCTGCCGCTGTGCCATGTCCGCCTGTTTGGAGGTCTTGAGGTCAGTATCGGCGGAAACACCATCCGGGAGCGGGACTGGAAGAAGCGCAAGGCAAGACTTCTGTTCACAATGCTTGTGGTTCGCCGCGGCCATGACATCCCACGGGATCAGATCTGCGAACACCTCTGGCCCGAGATGGAGGAGGAGCGGGCTGTCAGCAACCTGTATGTCATTTGGAGCACGATGAAGACTACTCTTGGGGGCGGCGCCGACAAGAACAAGCCGAGCGCCTACGTTGAGAGTGTAGGAGGCGTCTGCAGAATCGTGCGCGACCGTGTTAGGTCTGATGTCGACGACTTCGAGGAGAGCCTTCAGCGCGCCCGTGAGGCTGAAGCCGCCAACGATGCCAAGGCGGCTCTGCGCGCCTACGAGAGAATCGGCGACATCTACCGAGGAGACTTGCTTCCCGGCGATTGCTATGACGACTGGTTCGCGAATCTGAGGGAGCACTACCGAACCGAGTTCGTGGATGCGATGCAGCGTGCCGCTCAGCTTCTGGTCAGCCGGGACGACCCTGCCAACGCCCTCGTGTTCGTTCGCCGTGCGATCCAGTGCGACCAGTACAGGGAGGATCTCTACCAAAGCGCGCTGCGATGTCAGATAGCGGCAGGACAAAGAAGTTCGGCGATCGATACCTATCTACAGTGCCGAGACAGGCTCTCGGATGAACTTGGTCTGGATCCCTCGGCGGAGACATGCGCTCTTTATAGCGCGATCTTGGCGATGGAGGCACGGCCGCAAACGCCCCTGGTGGATCCTCTCGCCGACTGAATCGGTCTTTTCCTTTCCAGACAAAATTCAGGTAAGAAACGGTTAAGATCGCCCCGCTATGCTGCTCTCGAACCGGTGCCCCCGCACCGGTTCACGCGGGGCTCGTCGGGTTCCTCGGCAACGAGGCTAGCGAGCGATGGAGTGCGATCCACCGAGGCGAGAGGCGGGAGTCTCTGAGGGGCACCGGAAACGGGTCGCGGCAACATCGGCTGGACCCGATGGGTTCTGCGCTTCCGCTCTAGTTCGGGCCAACGGCGGCATGCGACGTCGGCGGCCCGAACTGAGCCGGATTGTCTCCCGCACGCTGCATCCCATCGGGCAGCGCCGCTTCGGCCCTGTGCTAAAATCGGGTTGCTTCTACGTTCCCCCGAATCCACTTCGTCTTGAAGGCGCAGACACACCTATGGCCAACTTCTTTCAGAAGCTTCTCACGATCGGTGAGGGCAGGCAGCTTCGCGAATATGAGAACCGAGTCGCTCGAATCAACCAGCTTGAGCCGGAAGTAAAGGCGCTATCCGACGTTGAACTCGCCGCCAAGACGATTGAGTTTCGCGAGCGGCTCGACAACGGCGAAGCACTTGATGACCTTCTCGAGGAGGCTTTTGCAGTCACTCGCGAGGCGTCCGTTCGAACCCTCGGCATGCGGCATTTCGATGTGCAGCTTATCGGTGGTATGGTTCTGAACAGCGGAATGATCGCCGAGATGAAGACTGGTGAAGGCAAGACGCTGGTTTCGACCCTCGCCGGCTACCTGAACGCTCTCCCAAGAACTGGTGTCCACGTCGTGACCGTCAACGATTACTTGGCCAAGCGCGACAGTGAGTGGATGGGCCAGATCTACCGGTTCCTCGGCATGAATGTCGGAATCATCCAATCGCAGATGGATCCCTCACAACGCATTCCTGCGTATGCGGCCGATGTGACGTACGGCACAAACTCGGAGTTCGGATTCGACTACCTGCGCGACAACATGGTCGTGCGCCCCGGCGACAGGGTGCAGCGCGGGCATGCGTTTGCAGTCGTGGACGAAGTCGACTCGATCCTCATCGATGAGGCTCGCACGCCGCTCATCATCTCCGGCGCGGGAACAAAATCCGCCGATGCGTACAAGAAGTTCGCGCGAGTCGTTCCGCGCTTGCGTGACGGCCTCGACTACGAGCTCGATGAGGCGAAGAAGTCCGTCGCCGCCACGGAAGACGGCCTCCGCAAGATCGAAAGCGCGCTCGGCATCGAGAACATCTACGCCGATCCGTCGGGACAGCTGGTCAACCATCTCCAGCAGGCGCTGAAAGCGCAGTTCCTTTTCAAGCGCGATGTCGACTACGTCGTCAAAGACGGCGAGGTCATGATCGTCGACGAGTTCACAGGCCGCCTGATGTATGGCCGCCGCTACTCGGAAGGGCTGCATCAGGCCATTGAAGCCAAGGAGCGGGTGAGCGTTCGGGAGGAGAACCAGACCCTCGCGACCATCACGCTGCAGAATTACTTCCGCCTCTATGAGAAACTCTCCGGTATGACCGGTACGGCCGTCACGGAAGACGCCGAGTTCCGGCAGATCTACAAGCTGCCGGTCATGGTCATTCCCACCAACCGCGACATGATCCGCGACGATCGCAACGACCTGATCTACCGCAACGTCGACGCCAAGTTCGGCGCGGTCGCCGATGAGATCCAAGAGCGAAACGACGCTGGTCAGCCCGTTCTTGTCGGCACGATCTCGATTGAGAACTCCGAGCGCCTCAGCCGTCTGCTCACCAAGCGCGGCATCGAGCATGACGTCCTGAACGCGAAGTTCCACGAGCAGGAAGCACGTATTGTCGCGCAGGCCGGACGCCTCAAAGCTGTGACCATCGCCACCAACATGGCCGGCCGTGGAACCGACATCATCCTTGGCGGCAACCCTGAGTTCCTGTGGCCAGACATCCTGCTGCAGCGCGGAATCGACCCCGAACTGGCTACCGGCGAACAGCATGCGGAGGCACTCGCCGAGGCGAAGCGCATCTGTGCCGAGGAGCACGTGAGGGTTGTCGAGGCGGGCGGTTTGGCGATCTTGGGCACCGAGCGTCACGAGTCCCGGCGTATCGACAACCAGCTGCGTGGCCGCTCCGGTCGTCAAGGCGACCCGGGGCTGTCGCAGTTCTATCTCTCGCTTCAAGACGACCTAATGCGCCTCTTTGGCGGGGACCGTATGGACCGGATCAGCTCGATGATGGAGCGCACTCAGATCCCCGACGACATGCCAATCCAAGCCGGTATGGTCAGCAAGGCGATCGAGGGTGCGCAGCGCCAAGTGGAATCGATGAACTTCAGCGCGCGGAAACATGTCCTCGAGTACGACGACGTCATGAACAAGCAACGTGAAGTGATCTACGCCGAGAGGAACCGTATTCTCGACGGCAAAGATGTGCACGACCGCGTTGAGGAGATCATGGCCTCAACGATTCTCGCTGGGGTACTCGAATTCTGTCCGGAGCGCTCGTACTCCGAAGAGTGGGATTGGGACGGACTGGCGACCTGGTATCGCGAGTTGACCGGAATCACCGGGGCTGTCGAGGAGCTTGAAGGCGAGGGTGACAATCCGCACGAGGTCGCCGATACACTCACCGGCCGTGCGCTTGAGGTGTATGGGCGCAAAGAAGAGCTGCTCGGCCCCGACGGGCTGCGTGAACTTGAGCGGCAGGTCATGCTGCGCGTAATCGACACGCGTTGGATGGACAACCTGCAGGAGATGGACTACCTGAAAGAGGGCATCGGCCTTCGCGCCATGGGCCAGAGGGATCCGCTTGTTGAGTACAAGAGCGAGGCGTTCGGGATGTTCGGCGCACTCGTCCACTCTATCAATGAGGATTTCCTGCGTACGGTGATGCACATCGAGATCGTGTTCGAGCCCGCTCCGGAGATGCCGGCGTCGCTGGCAACGGCGAGTTACTCGGCGCCGACCGAATCCTCGATCTTTGCCGGCGCTGCCGCCGCTGCCGATGCGTTTGGCGTGGGCGGACCGACACCCGGCCAGATCGCGGCGGCATCGGCAGCGGCCGGAAGCGAGAAGGCCGCTACGGTCGTCAAAGACAAGGCCGATCCTTGGGCGAACGTGGGCCGCAACGACCCCTGCCCGTGCGGTAGCGGCAAGAAGTTCAAGAAGTGTCATGGAGCGATGGTCTAGAGCATGATTGAGAACAGAACTCAGGAAATAGCGGCGCTTCGCGACAAGGTCGCCCAGATCGCCGGCTATCTGCACATCGACGCCAAGCGGGTGGAGTTGGCATCGCTTGAGGCCAAGGCCTCGGAGCCGAGCTTCTGGGACGATCAGGCGTCGGCCCAAGCCACAATGGCTCAGGCGGCCGGGCTGCGCGAAGAGATCTCGACGTGCGACGTCACCATGGCAGCGCTCGATGACGCCGAGGTCGCCAACGAGCTCGCAGTTGCCGAGAACGACGAGGAACTTGCTGCAGAGGTCGACGTGGCACTCAAGGAGCTTGGCAAGCGTGCAGTTCAGCTTGAGGTGGGTTCGTGGTTCACCGAGGAGTTCGACCACGGCGATGCCATCATCTCGATCAGCCCCGGGGCGGGTGGGCTTGAGGCCCAGGACTGGGCCGAGATGCTCATGAAGATGCTCACGAAGTACGCCGAGCGCAAGAAGTGGAAGGTCGAGGTGAACGACCTGACGCCGGGCGTCGAGATCGGAATCGACCGGGCGGTGTTCACCGTGCATGGACGCGATGCCTACGGGATGCTGCAGTCGGAGATGGGCGTACACCGGCTGGTGCGCATCAGTCCTACGGATGAGAAGAAGCGTCGCCAGACGACGTTTGCCGCTGTCGAAGTGCTCCCGGTGTTGCCGGACGACATCGCGGTTGATGTCCGCGACGAAGACCTGCGCATCGACGTCTACCGCTCCAGCGGACCGGGTGGGCAGTCGGTCAACACGACCGACTCGGCCGTCCGCATCACGCACATCCCAAGCGGACTTGTGGTCACCTGCCAGAACGAGAAGTCGCAGCACAAGAACAAGGACGCCGCGATGCGGATTCTGCGCGCTCGCCTCTATGAGATCGAGAAGTCCAAGCGCGACGCCGAGATTCAGGAACTCAGGGGTCCCAAGCGCGACAACTCCTTCGGCAGCCAGATTCGCAACTACGTGCTTTACCCTTACCAGCTCGTGAAAGACGTGCGCACGGGCGTGGAGACCGGCAACGTCGAGGCTGTGCTTGACGGCGACATCGACGAGTTCGTCGTCGGGTATCACCGCTGGCGCGTTCATGCCGAGGGTGCGGCAAGTGCCTCGGCGATGACCGCTCCGGCTCAGGCCGGGTAGGCGCCCATGCGATTGCTCGCCGACCTTCATGTGCACAGCGTCGCCTCCGGCCATGCGTTCTCCACGATCGCCGAGAACGCCGCGGCTGCACGTAACTCAGGTCTCGAGCTCATCGCCATCACCGATCACGGCCCCGCTGTGCCGCAAGGTTCGCACTTCTGGTATTTCTGGAACCTCAAGGTCGTGCCCAGCATTCTCAACGGCGTTCGCATACTCAAGGGCTGCGAGGCCAATGTTTCCCCGAGTGCCGAAAATCTCATCGACCTACCCGAGATGGTCTTGGAGAACCTGGACTTCGTGGCCGTGGGATTTCATCCTCTGAGCGGTTGCGACGGGAACGACCGTGCCCGCAATACGGAGCTTCTGCTCCAAGTGATGGCCAACCCGTATGTTGACCAGATCTCGCACCCCGGCAATGAGGAGGAGTTCCCGCTACTGCTCGACCCAATTGTCGAGGCAGCAGTGCGCTACAACGTCATCCTTGAACTGAACGGGCACTCTTTCGACGCCACCAGCTCAAGGTCGTCGTCAGCCAAGCGCGAACGCGAGTTTGCGCAGGCGGCGCTTGCTGCCGGAGCGCCCATATCCATCGGCTCGGACGCGCACTTCGCGCTCCACGTAGGTCGGTTCGAGGCAGCCGTCGCAGTGGCCGAGGAGTTGGGCTACACCGAAGAGCGCATCGTGAACCACTCTGCCGAGAGCGTGCTGGCGCACCTCACCGCGAAGCGGGCTCGGCCTCGGCTCGACACCGGCGGCGTTTGGGAGACGCCATGAGTCGCGCGGGTGCAACGGGAAAGACAAAGAGGGGGAGTGGCGGCGTGGTCATCGGACACGTGCTGAAGAGCAGGCGCGTTCGCGACTTCGCTTTGATGACCCTGGGAATTGCGCTGGTCGCATGGGCACTCGATGCGTTCCTCATTCCCAACCAGATCGCTGCAGGTGGCGTCTCCGGTCTGGCGACCGTCATCTACTACTGGGCCAAGGAGACGTTCGGCCTCAACCTCCCGGTCGGCGCCCAAATGCTGGCGATGAACGCAGTTCTGCTGCTCATCGCATGGCGGGTGCGCGGTTTGCCCTACGTCGCGAGGATCCTGTATGGCGCCGTTGGCCTTTCGGTACTGGTTGACGTCTTTGCGCGGTTCTCGCCTGCGCTGGCGGGAGATGATCTTCTCCTGGCGGCGCTGTACGGCGGCGCCATCACGGGCCTTGGCCTCGGTCTTGTCTTCAAGACGGGAAGCAATACCGGAGGTTCGGACATCATTGCGCAGCTGCTCGCGCGCAAGCTGCCGTTTGGGGTCGGCCAACTCATGCTGGTCGTCGATGCCACGGTCACGGCGCTCGCGGCGTTTCAGTTCGGTCCCAAGCTTGCTCTCTACGGCGCTGTTGCGATCTTTGTCGCCTCCGCGGCGATTGACCTCGTTCTTGAGGGTGTCTCGGTCGAGCGAGCGGTGTGGATCATCACCGATCAGGCCGAGACTATCGGCCGCGCAATCAACTTCGATCTCGGCAGGGGAGCGACTCGGCTTGAGGCGACCGGAGTCTACACGGGCGAAAGGCGAGGAACCATCTTCGTCGTGGTCTCGCGCAACGAGATCGACGATCTCAAAGCGATCGTCGCGGCAATCGACGCGAATGCAATGGTGATCATCTCGAACGTGCATGAGGCGATCGGCGAGGGCTTCAAGGAAATGAATCGTTAGGTTTTTGTGGTTGCCGGCGCGAAGTTCCGGCTGCCTGAATGGTATCCTTGCGAAGGCTCGGGAGCGTATGGGCTGCGACAGGGCGCAACGCACAACGAGATCGAGAATGCGGAATAGGAGCACCTGAATGTCTGGTAGCGACGTCATCAGGGCAAAAGCGGCCGGGATGCGCAGAGACATCGTCGAGATGATCGCCAAGGCCGGAAGCGGGCACCCCGGCGGTTCCCTCTCGGCGGCCGATATTGTCGCCACACTCTACTTCGGCGACGTCCTTAGACACGATCCGAACCGGCCCGACTGGCCTGCGCGGGACCGGTTCATCCTTTCGAAGGGGCATGCGGCACCCGTGCTGTATGCCGCACTTGCCGAGGCCGGCTACTTTGGCAGAGATCACTTGGGGACGCTGCGCAAGCTCGGGTCGATCCTGCAGGGCCATCCGGACTGCAAGAAGACGCCCGGCGTCGAGGTGTCCACCGGGTCGCTTGGCCAGGGACTCTCGATCGCGGCGGGACTAGCGGCAGGGCTTCGCGGAGGGGAACATCCCGAGAATTCGCTCGACGACCGCACGGTTTTCTGCCTGATGGGAGACGGCGAGATCCAAGAGGGCCAAGTGTGGGAGGCTGCGATGTTTGCTGCCCACGAGGCCTTGGGCAACCTGGTCGCCATCGTTGACCACAACGGGCTTCAGATCGACGGCGCTTGCTCTGAGGTCATGTGCGTGGGTTCGGTCGCGCAGAAGTTCTCGGCGTTCGGCTGGACGGCCGTCGAGGTCGACGGCCATGACGTCGACGCGGTGCGCGACGCACTGCTGCAGGCCAAGGCGCACGAAGGCGGCCCCATCGTCGTGGTGGCGCATACGGTGAAGGGCAAGGGCGTCTCGTTCATGGAAGGCGACGCAGGATGGCACGGTAAGGCACCGTCCGCCGAGCAGGTCGCGCAGGCTGTCGCGGAACTCGCGATGGATGAAGGGAGCGAGGAGTGAGCCCCAAAGCAACTCGTGAGGCGCTGGGCGAGACACTGCTTGAGCTGGCGAATGAAGGATTCGATGTCGTGGCCGTGGAGGCCGACCTCTCGAAGTCGACGACAACCGCCAAGCTTGGCCACGTCTATCCTGACAGGCTCTTCAACGTCGGCATCGCCGAAGCGAACATGATTGATATCGCTGCCGGGCTCGCGGTGTCAGGCAAGATCGCCTTCACTGGCTCGTTCGCGGTGTTTGCGACAGGACGGGCGTACGATCAGATTCGCAACACCGTCTGCTATAGCTGCCTCAACGTGAAGTTGACCCCTACGCATGCCGGCATCACGGTCGGCCCTGACGGCGGAAGCCATCAGATGCTTGAGGATATCGCGCTCATGCGCGTACTCCCGGGCATGCGCGTGCTCGTTCCGGCCGACTACAACGCCGCCAAGGCGGCGATCCGCGTAGCGGCGGCAACGCCCGGGCCGTTCTACATCCGTCTCGGCAGGATGGGTGTGGCCGAGGTGTATCCCGCGCGGCACGAGTTCGAAATCGGCCGTGCGCATACGCTGCGCGAAGGAACCGATGTCACGCTGGCAGCCTGTGGCGTGATGGTGGCCGAGGCATTGGCCGCTGCGGAAACGCTTGCTGCCGAGGGCATATCGGCAGAGGTCATCGATGTGGCGACCATCAAGCCGCTCGACGCGCCTGCGCTGATCGCCAGTGCACGTAAGACCGGCGCCGTGGTAACGTGTGAGGAGCACAGCATCATAGGCGGGTTGGGTTCGGCGGTCGCCGAGGTGCTCGCCGAGAACGTTCCCACACCAATGAAGCGTGTGGGCGTGAATGACGTGTTCGGTACTTCAGGTGAACCTGCGGAGCTTATGGCGTATTTCGGCCTAGATGCCGATAGCATCGTGCGTGCGGCGCGCGAACTTCTCGGCAGGTGAAGCGGACGAGGCTATGGGTAGCGCGCTCTCATGCGTGCGCGTATCCACACGATGACCATACGGCGTGCGCTCGGCAACGGTGCGCTCTTTGCTAAACTTTCCCGAAGGGAATCGTCACCAGGAAATGGAGCATCCCTGTGAGCGATCTGATCAGAACGCCGGCTGACCTTTCTGAAGGCACAGACATCCCGGTCAGTCTACCGAGAAGCGGCACCGCAGTCATCCAGATGCGAGGTGTTTCGAAGTCCTATCTCGACTCTCGTCCGGCTCTTGCCGACGTCAACCTTGAGATCAACTCGGGTGAGTTCGTCTTCATCGTGGGCCATTCGGGTTCCGGAAAGTCCACACTGATCCGTCTCATGCTGCGGGAGCTTCTTCCGTCGCGCGGGCAGATCATCGTGGCAGGGCAGGATCTGGCCAAGATGAAGAGCTGGAAGGTCCCGTACCTGCGGCGAAACATTGGGTGCGTGTTCCAGGACTTCAAGCTGCTGCCCAACAAGACCGCGTTCGAGAACGTCGCGTTTGCGCTCGAAGTCATCGGCAAGTCGCGTCACGTAATCCGTACGCAGGTTCCTGAGGTCTTGAGGCTCGTCGGGCTCGAGAGCAAGATCAACAACTATCCGGACGAGATGTCCGGGGGCGAGCAGCAGCGGGTCTCCATCGCGCGGGCGTTCGTGAACCGGCCGCCGCTCCTGCTGTGCGATGAGCCGACCGGCAACCTTGACCCGCAGACGTCGCTCGGGATCATGAAGCTGCTCGAGAGAATCAACAACACCGGCACGACCGTGATTGTCGCAACGCACGATCGCGACATGGTCGATAACATGCGCCGGCGCGTCATTGCCCTGGACAGCGGCAAGATCATCAGGGACCAGGACCGAGGGGTGTATGGCTATGTCGATTAATGTCGGGTACTTCCTTCGGGAGTCCATGCAGAACTTCAAGCGCAACTGGGTCATGACGCTAGGCGCCGTGATCACGATCTATCTGTCGCTTCTGCTTGTCGGCGTGTTCCTTGTCACGGGATCAATCGTTAACAGCGTGGTCAAGTCCGTTGAGGACAAGGTTTCCATCCAGATATTCCTGAAAGACGGCGCATCTTCAGATGACGTCAGTGCGCTTCAGAAGGCGTTGCTTGCCGATTCGATGGTCCAGGGTGTGGATTACACCAGCAAGACCGCAGCGTTGGCGAAGCTCAAGGAAGAGATGGGTTCGGAGATAACGGATCAGCTGGACGGAAATCCTCTGCCAGCTTCGCTCGATGTGACCCTGAAGGATACCCGCAACGTTGAAACGGTTGTCGCCTCGATCAAGGGCAACGCGCTGTTCACGAAGGTGGCGGATCATCCGGATGATCCTGAACAGTCTCTCAAGTACGGCCAGCAGATAGTCCGCCAGTTGTTTGCGGTCACGCAGGTGATTCGCTGGGTTGAGGCCGTGTTCGTGGGCATGCTTTCACTGGTGGCCCTCATATTCATCAATAACACCATTCGCCTTGCGATCTACGCACGCCGCAAGGAGATCGGCATCATGCGTCTCGTTGGGGCGAGCAACTGGTTCATCCGGACGCCATTCTTGCTTGAAGGGGTAGCGCAGGCCCTAGTAGGCGCCGCTCTCGCGATTGCGACGATAATTGGGCTGCAAAGCTTGGCCTTGCCTCGGCTTGGCGAGGCGCTGCCGTTCATGTCGGTGGCCTTCAGCGCAAGCTCGACGACTCAGGTCGCAGCGATCCTTGTGCTCGGCGGAGTGGTCATCGGACTTGCCGGTTCAGGATTCGCCATGCGTCGGTATATGAAGGTCTAGCTATTCCACATCGTTTTGTGTGCCATTCAGTCGAGGACGGAACGCATTCATGAAGAAGATGCCGAAGGTCTTGTTGACCATCTGGCTTGCCTTGGTGTTGGTTGCCGCCGGTTTCGCCGCTGGTTTTGCCGTCTCCAAGCTGCCGCAACTTGCGATGCTTGGCCTCACATCGACCAGTGATGTGGGCGCGAAGGTGAATGCGGTGAACAAGCTGTTGCAGAGCGACGCACTCAACCCGCCGAGCGAGACCTCGGCGACCGCTGGTTCGATCCAAGGGCTGCTGGACGCCACGGGTGACAAGTACGCGACGTACTTCGACGCCAAGAACTACGCATTGTTCAACCAGGACACACAGGGGTCGTTTGGCGGTATCGGCGTGGTTCTCGGCGAGAACAAGAACGGTCAAGCCTATGTTGTCGAGGTGTACGATGGCACCCCCGCGGCCAAGGTGGGGATGAAGGCCGATGACATCTTCTACGTGATCGCTGGCGACAAACGCGCCGGTTGGACATCGGACGAAGTCGTGAACCGCGTCCGCGGAGCGGTCGGGACCACGCTCGCGCTCACGATGCTGAGGCCTACTCCGGATGGGACGGGCGCTCCTACAGAGGTGAGCTTCACCATCACCCGTGAGCAGATAACTGTTCCCAACATCAAGACGGAGCTTAAGGGCACGGTAGGCTACATCCGCCTCGGACAGTTCAACGCTAATGCCGCGAACGACTTGAAGAAGGCCATACAGGATCTCACCGCCCAGGGCGCGAAGGGCTTCGTTTTCGATCTGCGCGACAATCCGGGCGGGCTTCTGGATCAGGCGATCGACGTCAGCTCGTTGTTCATCGCCAGCGGCCCAATCGTGCGGGTCGACCAGCGCGACAAGCCCGAAGAAGTGGCCAACGCGACCGGAGGCAAGATCACGGATGCCCCGCTGGTTGTGCTCATCAACGGCGACTCTGCTTCGGCGAGCGAGATCGTGGCCGGTGCGCTGCAGGATTACGGTCGCGCCAAGCTGGTCGGGGAGACGTCGTACGGCAAGGGAAGCGTGCAGACGATTGCAGAGCTGGGTGACGGTAGTGCGATCAAGTTCACGATCGCACACTACCTCACGCCCAACAAGCGCGCCATCGACGGAATCGGCTTGACTCCTGATGTGGAAGTCAAGATGGACGCAGCCGACGAGATGAGCGCGACTGCCGATACGCAACTCAATACCGCGCTGGACCTGATTCGCAGTCAGATCAAGTAGGCGAAAGAAGGACCCATGGCTCTTGATCTTAGGATGATAGCCACGATCGTAAGCGGCTTGGTGGAGGGCACCAAGCTGGTTTCGGCACAACTCCCGAAGAAGAGCGCCGGCACTTCCGACAACCGGAGTTCCTCCGACGTGCTCACAGGGCTTGAGTCGCGAATCGCGGCGGTCGAGACTCACGAGAAGGACCAAGATAGGTTGTTGCGGGGGCTGGCGGAGCAGCTGGAGAACCTCGTCGTGGCCAGCGAACAGCTGAATAGCAGAGTCAAGTTGCTGTTCGTGCTGTCGGCTGCTGCGTTCGTCCTCAGCGCCGGAACACTCCTCTTCGTCCTTCTGAGAGGCTGATCTCACAGATGCGCGTGAAGATCCGAGCCACAGGGGCCGATGAGCCTGCCTTGCCGACGCTGCCGGATTCACCATGCTGAGACAAGTCGGCCTCGCGTTGCTCGTCACATACGCAGTGCTGAGCGTACTGTTGTTCGCACTGTACGGTGCCGACAAGGCGGCTGCCAGACGAGGTGGCTGGCGCACACCGGAGGCGAGCCTTCATCTGCTCGCACTCCTGGGAGGCTGGCCGGGCGCATTGATCGCACGCCGCGTGTTCCGGCACAAGACGAAGAAGCAGCCGTTTCGAACCATCCTCTGGATCACGGTCGCAGCCAACTGCGCTGCGGTTGCGTGGCTGCTGGCAGTGACCCTCGGACCTCAATGAGGACAGAACCTGATGCATGACAACTCGGTGATTGCGACCATCATGATCTGCCCTGTGTGCGAGGCGCCGCTTGTCCACTCAGCTGCGACGTACGCATGCGCTTCTGGGCATTCGTTTGATGTCGCCCGCGAGGGATACGTCAATCTGCTTTCGTCACGCCAGACCAGAAGGGCGATCAACGGCGATTCTGCCGAGATGCTTTCGGCGCGGCGCAGCTTCTTGGACTCCGGATTCTATGAGCCGCTCCGCGAGTTCATCATCGGCTGGTCGGAGCAGGCCCTCGGGCGGCATCACGGCGGCGAAGCCAAACCGGTGGGCGTGCTCGAAGTCGGCTGCGGAGAGGGATACTACATCGGCGGGGCCGCGGCAGCGTGGGCGCATTCTGAAGGCGTCGCCTTTCTGGGAACCGACCTCTCCAAGATCGCGGCCAGAATGGCGGCCAGACGCTATCCGGACGTTTTCTTCTTCGTGGCCGATGTCAACGACCGGATCTGCGTGCGAGATGGATCCATCGGTCTTTTGCTCGACGTCTTTGCGCCCAGAAACCCCGACGAGTTCGCCCGCGTCCTTGCGCCGGGTGGCTCGGCTGTTATCGTTATCCCCGCACAGTCGCACTTGGCGGAGTTGAGATCCGGCTTGGGACTGCTCGACATCGAGGCCGAGAAGGAGGCGCGCCTGCTCGAGCGATTTGCGACGCAGTTCACCGTCGCGGATCGCTCCGAACTGGAGTTCCCCTTGGAACTGCCCCGCGCGGCCGCAAGTTGGCTGGTCGAGATGGGCCCCAGCCACCGGCATGCTCACGGGGAAGTCGTGGCAGCAACGACCTCGACGGTTGCGTCGTTCGTTATCCTGCATCTACGCCGGAAGTAACGGCCGATCATTATAGGAGGGCGAAAGTGGAGAAGCGCGATCTCAAAAAGGAACTTCGGCACTTGTACGGCCCGTCTGTTCGGGAGGTAGTACCGGTAGAGGTTCCCGCGATGAACTTCCTGATGATCGATGGCGAGGGTGACCCCAACACCTCCCCGGCGTATGCCGAAGCGGTCGAGGCGCTGTTCGCCCTGTCCTATGCGCTCAAGTTCGCGATGAAGAAGGGTCCCTTGGCCATCGACTATGGAGTGATGCCGCTCGAAGGACTGTGGTGGGCAGACGACATGTCCAGCTTCACAACGGCTGAGAAGTCCGGCTGGAAGTGGACGATGATGATCATGCAGCCGGATCCTGTAGGTGTGGATCTGTTCAAGCAGACTCTGGTGACACTCGATCAGAAGAAGGTTCTTCCCGCGTTGCGGGCACTACGGTTCGAAACGTTGGCGGAGGGACTGTCGGCACAGGTGATGCACGTCGGCCCCTTCGCCGACGAAGGACCAACGATAGACCGAGTTCATGAGTTCATCAGGCTGTCGGGACACGAGCGTTTTGGCAAACATCACGAGATCTATCTGAGCGACGTCAGAAAAGCGGCCCCGTCCGCATGGAAAACGATCATTCGTCAGCCGATGCGGTGATGGCCGCCAAGGGAATAGTCGCTAGAGAGCGTTCGCACTCTAGCCGCATGATGCAATCCGTTCATCAGCGACAGGCAGGGGCAAAAGGTGAATCGTTCAATTGCCAGCTCCATCGATGACTACGTCGCTCAATTTCCTATCGCGACACAGAAGGCGCTAGAAGAAATGCGAGCGCTTATCAGGGCGTCTGCGCCCGATGCCACCGAGAAGATCAGCTACGCGATGCCCACATTCGACCTGAACGGCAGACATCTTGTGCATTTCGCTGGATACGAAAAACACATTGGATTCTATCCGATTCCAACCGGAATCGAAGCGTTCAAAAAAGACCTTGCGCCCTACAAGATGGGGAAAGGGTCAGTGCAGTTCCCGCTCGGCAGTCCGCTGCCAACGGAACTGATCCGAAAGATCGTGGAATTCCGAGTCAAAGAGAACGCACGCAAGGTGCCTGAGTAGTGCAGGCGGGCGGCGTGTGCGGCAGTCTTCGGAGGTTGATGTATTGAAGCGATTCTTGTTGGTGTCGGTAGTTGCGTTGTGCATGGTGGTCATTGTTGCTGTGGGCGGGTGCTCAGGTGCTCCGTCCTCGGCGCAGAAATCGCAGACACAAGCCGATGTCTCCGCCAGTTCCGAAGCCACACCGCAGGCTACCAGCCTCATAGTCGTCGACGAAGCTGTCGGCTCCGGTGCTGTCGCCAAGAACGGCGACAAGGTGACCGTCAACTACACCGGCTGGCTCACGAACGGCACCAAGTTCGACTCGTCATACAGCAGGAACGAGCCGTTCTCGTTCACCCTTGGGGCGGGTCAGGTCATTGCGGGATGGGACCAAGGGGTTTCAGGAATGAAGGTCGGCGGAAAGCGCAAACTCACGATTCCGCCCAGCTTGGGGTATGGAGCGCGGGGAGCTGGCGGGGTTATTCCCTCCAACGCAACACTGATATTCGAAGTGGAGCTCTTGAAGATCAACTAGCGATCCGATCGATTGCGTACCGCTGCTTGGCGGGACGAATCGTACTGAGAGCGGGCAGTGCACACATGAAAGCCTACATCGATCCACCGGGAAGAATGCCTCTGATATTGCGCCTCGGCACGTGGATAGCGGAACGCAAGACCGGCAAGACGATGCTGCCCGCCCGCATTCTCGCGTGGTATCCCAAGGCGGCCATCGGAGCCGGCGTCATGGAGAGCCTCGTCGCCCACGAAGAGGGCAGGGCCACCGCGCGGCTGCTCAAGCTTCTGCGGATGCAAGTCTCCTTCATGGCGTCCTGTCCTTTCTGTATCGACATGAATTCGGTTGAGTTCGCAGAATCCGGTATCAGCGAGAGCGAAATCGAGGCTCTGCAGGAGAGACGGAGCCTCGACGAGCTTCAGAGCTTCAGCCAAGAAGAGAAGCTGGCACTGAAGTACGCCCGAGCTCTCACGGCAACGCCGGTCAGAATCGATCCGGAGTTGCTGGAGGAAGTGCTCGCGGTCTTCTCGGAACGCGAACTGGTTGTGATAGCCAGCACGATCGCTCAGGTGAACTACTGGACCCGCATGATCCGGGGACTGGGAATACCGCCGGCGGGTTTCTCGGCGAGCTGTTCTGTCCTTCGGATTGAAGAGTACGCAGCTCAAGGTGGGAGCCAGGCTAGCACGCACGCATCAGTCAGTCAGCGGGAAGGGGCAAGCCATGTCAGCGAAGCGTCGGATTACTGAAGAAGAAGCACGCCAGGTGGGTGGCGCACTGCAGTTGGACTGGGGTCAGGTCGACTTCGGGCAGTTCCGCCGCGGGATCGAAGTTGAACTCGAGCATGGAGCTCGGGACCCGGAGACCAACGTCACCGATGACGATCTGAATGTCACCGGCAAGATTGCCTGGGCGCACCTCAAGGAGTTTGCGGACTATTACACGCGTCTGGACAAGATGGAAGCCGAGGCAGACGAGTACTGGGCGTCGCGACGTCCTGAGAGTCTCTAGGGTTCAGCTCGCCGTGCCCGAGATCCCGCGTCTTCTTCCTCGATTCTCCTGACAGCCCCGTCCTCCTGAAGTACAATGTCTGTTCACGCTGGTGGCTTATGCCCTCAGCACTGATGAGTTTACTCTTTTGGGCCGCGCACCATTCGGCCCTCAAGGCCCCTGAAGGGTAGGAGGTTCGTGCACGTGGAAACGACGAAGATCTGGGAGTTGCCCGTCGAGAGTTATCTTGGCACGCGACCCATCTACTTGGACGACACGACCCTTCGTGACGGCGAACAGACAGCCGGCGTGGTCTTCACCAACGCCGAGAAGGTCGCTATTGCCAAGATGCTCGACGAGATCGGCGTCCACCAGATCGAAGCAGGCATCCCCGTCATGGGCGGCGATGAGCGCGAAGTCATTGAAGAGATTGCGCATCTCGGCCTGAAGGCTTCGGTCCTCGGCTGGAACAGGGCGTCGATCCCGGACATTCAGACCTCCATAGACTGCGGCGTCGACGCGGTCGCCATTTCGCTTGCGACCAGCGACATCCACATACAGACCAAGCTTCAGAAGGACCGCGCCTGGGTCCTGAACTCGATCCGCGAATCAGTCGCCTTCGCCAAGAGCCATGGCGTCTACGTCTCGGTAAACGCCGAGGACGCCTCACGCACGGAGTTCGGTTTCCTGCTGGAGTATGCCAAGGCCGCCAAGGCCGAGGGCGCCGATCGCCTTCGCTTCTGCGACACGATCGGCTGCATGGAGCCCCTTCGTACGTACAAGGTGATCAAGGAGCTCGTCGAGCAGACCGGTCTCGACATCGAGATGCACACGCACAACGACTTCGGTATGGCTGTCGCCAACGCCATCGCGGGCATCCACGGTGGCGCGTCGTGGGTCAACGTCACGATCGGTGGTCTCGGTGAGCGTGCCGGCAACGCCGCGCTCGAGGAAGTCGTCATGGCCCTCAAGTACGTTGAGGCGCTCAACATCGGCATCGAAACCGAGCGGTTCCGCGAGATCACGGACTACGTCATGCGTGCAGCCGGTCGCACGATCCCGGCTTGGAAGGCGGTTGTCGGCTCCAACATGTTCGCGCATGAGAGCGGCATACACGTCGACGGCGTCATGAAGAACCCCAAGACCTACGAGATCTTCTCGCCAGAAGAGGTGGGCCTGGTCAGGCAGATCGTGGTGGGCAAGCACTCCGGTTCGCGCACGGTCGAGATGAAGTTCGCCGAGTACGGCATCGAGATCTCCCGCGAGGACGCCAACGCTATTCTGCCGACGATTCGCCACTTGAACGTCGAGTTGCATCGCCCGCTTTTCGACAAGGAACTCGTCGCGATCTACACCGACTACAGGGCCGCTCAGCTCGCTTCCGGCGGTGCTGTCGAGTAACCATTTTCCACCTGCGCGTCTGTATCGCCCGCCCGAAAGCACTGGAGGCTGATCGCTCTTGTCCGGTAAGACCATCGCCGAGAAGATCTTCTCGGCTCATTCAGGCACCGACGCCTACGCCGGTGACATTGTCGTTGCGGACGTCGACTTCGTGATGGGGCAGGACGGCACCTCGCCGCTGGCCATCAAGGCGCTCGAGCGCATGGGCGTGGACCGCGTCTTCGATCCTGCCAAAGTCGCGCTCGTCATCGACCACAGCTCGCCGTCGCCGCTCGAAGGCGTCAGCGCCCTGCACACGATGATGCGCGATTTCGGCGTCAATACCGGCGCGAAGGTCTACGATGTCGGCTGCGGCGTATGCCACCAGCTCATCCCCGAGGCCGGACACGTCGTGCCGGGCGACCTGATGGTCGGATGCGACTCGCATACCTGCACGTACGGGGCGCTCAACGTCTTCTCGACGGGTGTGGGTTCGACCGACGGCGCCGCGGCGATGGCAGCGGGCAAGCTGTGGTTCAAGGTGCCCGAGACTATCAAGGTCACGTTCGACGGTGCGCTGAATCCCGGTGTCTTCAGTAAGGACCTCATCCTGGCTCTCGCCGGCAAGATCGGCGCGGACGGTGCGACCTATAAGGCGCTGGAGTTCTCCGGTTCCACGATCGACGGACTGTCGGTGGATGCGCGCATGACGATCTCCAACATGGCGATCGAAGTGGGCGCGAAGGCGGGCCTCATGTCCGCCGACGACAAGACGCTTGCCTGGTTTGAGGGCCGCGGCACGCGCGTACCGGCGGTTGTGGCGCCTGACGCCGATGCGGTCTACTGCGAGACGCTCGAGTTCGACACCGCCAAGATCGGTCCGCAGGTCGCCAAGCCGCACGCGGTGGACAACGTCTCGCCGATCGAAGAGGTCGAGGGCACGCCGATCGCACAGGGCTTCATCGGCACGTGCACCAACGGTCGCCTCGAAGACCTCGGCATTGCGGCGGGGATCCTCAAGGGCCGCAAGGTCAAAGACGGCGTTCGCCTGATCGTGGCGCCTGCGAGCAAGCGGATCTTCCTGGATGCTATGGCTGCCGGTTACATCCAGACGCTTGTCGAGGCCGGCGCCGCGGTGGTCACGCCCGGATGCGGGCCTTGCGTGGGTACGCACAACGGCGTGCCGAGCGATGGCGAGAACGTCATCTCCACGGCCAACCGCAACTTCAAGGGCCGCATGGGCAACAGCAATGCGTTCATCTACCTCGGCAGTCCCGCCACGGTGGTCGCCTCCGTGATCGAGGGCAAGATCACAGATCCGCGGAAGTATTTTGTGGGAGGGGAGCTTTAGATGATGTTTCGGGCCAAAGCCTTCAAGTTCGGGGATGACGTCAATACCGACTACATCATCTCCGGCAAGTACAAGTTCAAGTCCGCGGACATGGAAGCCATGGCCGTGCATGCGATGGAGGAGCTCGACCCCAACTATTTCGCGAAGGTGAAGCCGGAAGGCGGGTTCCTCGTGGCGGGATCGAACTTCGGCATGGGATCGAGCCGCGAGCAGGCTCCGCTCGTGCTCATCCACTCGAACACCGTGGCGGTGCTCGCGAAGAGCTTCGCGCGCATCTTTTACCGCAACGCCATCAACACCGGCCTTCCGGTCGTCGAGTGCGACACCGATCTCATCGCCGAGGGCGACGAGCTTGAGGTCGATCTCGAAAGTGGCGTTGTCAAAAACGTCACAACGGGTATCGATATTCCGTTCCCGCCGTTGCCTGCCGTCATGGCGCAACTGCTGGCCGACGGTGGACTGGTCGAGCATTTCAAGAAGCACGGCGGTTTCAATCTCTAAGCGCCTGCTGTTGCACGGCGGGGCTTCCAAGACTTTAGGAGTGCACAACATGGCCGAGGCGAACAAAGGCGTGCCATCAAGCGCCGAGACGAAAGAACTCGCCATTCGGGCTGCGGGCGACGAGGCGCTGCTGCGCCAGATCGTCGACGCGCTCGCGGGTGACGACCGGCGGGCACGCCAGCTTTCGGCAAGCGTGATCCACGAGATCGCTCTGCACGATCCAACCGTTCTCAAGGAGTTCTCTGCTGAGCTGGCAGACGCCTTGCATCGTCCCGAATTGCAGACTCGCTGGGAGATCCTCGGCGTGTTCGAGAAACTGGTGGCCGTCGACGCGCGTGCCGTTGACAAGGCGCTCGCGGGTGCCGAGACGGCTCTTCACGACGAGGAGTCGGGCGTCGTGCGGCTGGCTGCGTTCCGTCTGCTCTGCGCCTACGGCGCCACCACTGAGAGGCGTTCCGAGCGCGTGTGGCCGCTCATCGACGAGGCGATCCGCTGCTACCACGGTGACGCCGAGTTCCAGTCGATGCTCACCAGCGTCTACCGTCTCGTACTGGGCGGGGCATCCGACGAGGTCAAGATCGCCGCAGCCGAGCGCATGGCGTTTGACGCCGAGAACGGCAAAGGCCTGCTGAAGCGCCGCGCCAGAAGCATCGTCGAGTGCGCGCCCAAGAATCGCCCCAAAAAGTAGCACCAGCCGGAGGCGGGCGCTGTGACCCGCCGTCGACCAATACAGGAGGTACCTCGCATGGCCAAGCACACGGTGACACTCATCCCCGGTGATGGAATCGGCCCGGAGATCACGACTGCGATGCGTCGCGTGGTCGAAGCGACCGGCGTTGACATCGAGTGGGAGATCGCCGACGCCGGCGAGCACGTCATGGCCCAGCACGGCACGCCGCTTCCCGACTACGTGATCGAATCGGTCCGCAAGAACAAGGTGGCTATCAAAGGCCCCGTCACCACGCCGGTCGGCACCGGTTTCCGCAGCGTCAATGTCGCGCTGCGCAAGGCACTCGACCTCTATGTGAACCTTCGCCCGGCGTTTTCGATCCCCGGTACCGGCGCTCGCTACGACGACGTCGACATCGTGATCGTGCGCGAAAACACCGAGGACCTCTACGCCGGCATCGAGTTCGAGCAGGGCACCCCCGAAGCTCTCGCCCTCATCGACTTCGTCGCCGAGAAGGGCGCGGGCACCATCCGCCGAGACTCCGGCATCTCGCTCAAGCCGATCTCGATCACCGGCTCGGAGCGCATCGTGCGCTATGCGTTCGAGTACGCGCTGGCCAACGGCCGCAAGAAGGTCACCGCCGTGCACAAGGCGAACATCCTGAAGTTCTCCGACGGCCTCTACCTCGAGGTCGCGCGCCGCGTGGCCGCCGAGTACGAGGGCCGCGGCGTTGAGTTCGAGGACCGCATCGTCGACGCGACGTGCATGGGCCTCGTGCTGCATCCCGAGGACTTCGACGTTCTCGTGCTGCCGAACCTCTACGGCGACATAATCTCAGACCTCGCTGCAGGGCTCATCGGCGGGCTTGGCATGGCACCAGGTGCCAACATCGGTGCCGAGTGCGCGGTGTTCGAGCCGGTCCACGGCTCGGCCCCCAAGTACGCAGGCAAGGACATGGCCAACCCCACTGCCGAGATCCTCACCGCCGCGCTCATGCTACAGCACCTCGGTGAGCATGCTGCCGCCGAGAAGATCCTCACCGGCGTGCGTGCGGTGCTGGCTGAGGGAGAGCACGTCACTTACGACATTCGTCGCACCAACACCGGAAGCACCGAGGGAGCCGTCGGCACGCAGGCCTACGCGGATGCGATCATCGCGACGTTTTAGGAGGCGCAACTACAAGAGATCCAGTAAGAGGGCCCTTAGGGGTCCTCTTTGTCTCTCAGTGCTCCCGCTTCTTAGGGCTGTGAGTCCGCGATCAGCTCTGAGATCGTCACGAACTCGAAGCCCTGAGCCTTAAGCTCGGGTAGCAGGCGTTTGAGCGCCTCGTAGGTATTCGGGGAACCCCAGTGGCCGAGGATGATGTCACCGGGCTTGATGCCTCCTGCCACGACAGCGTCGTAGACCTTCTGAGGCGTGGGATTGGTCATCGAGTCACCAAACGACCGGTTCCACAGGATGATCTTGTACCCGAGCTTCGCCGCCACGGTCTTGACCGTGGTGTTCGTTGCTCCTCCGGGAGGCCGCATGTAGGGCGCCTGATTGCCGGTGACGGATGAGATGAGCTGTTGGTCCTTCGTGAGCTCGGCCTCGACCTGCGCTGCGGAGAGCTTGGTCAGATCCGCGTGGCTCCACGTATGGTTCGCGATCTCGAACCCGTCGTTGTTAAGGCGCTCAAGGATCGGCTTGTTGCTGGTCGCCCACGCGCCGAGAAGGAACACGGTGCACTTCGCGTTGTACTTCTCGAGGAGATCCAGCATTGGCAGCTGGAAGCCGTAGCCATCATCGAAGGTGAACGCGATGTACTTGTGCTTGGGCTTGAGACTCGAGATGACGGTGGGTGTCGTTGCAGGTGCGCCCGGGTACGGGACTGCGGCCAGCTGGACGGCAGTCTGTACGACGGGAATAGGCGCAGGCGCGGGCTCGGGGGCGGGTGTCGGCGTGGGAGCGGAGGAGGCAGGAGCAGAGGAGGTTGTGGGCGGCGACTGCGAAGGCTGCGCATGCGCTGCGCGAGAACGCTGCAAGCTAATGACGCCCCACGCGACGATTGCGATGAGCAGGCACAGCACCAGTGAAGCCGCGACCGTGCGGCCTGCACGGACGCGCCTGTTGTGGGTAACGCGCTCGGCGCGTGTGGCGGTGCGATCTGTCCTGCCAGGCATCTTCGAAGATCTCCCCATTGGAAATGGTGCTGCGCCTTGTTCCTCGTGAGTCTGACAGCTTACAGGATCGCACACTGTGCCTGCATGTGTTCTAGCAAGAAGCGTTCCGCAGCCGTTTCTCGGCAGTTGCCTTAAGCAGGGGCGTTGCGCTAGTATCCAACCCTAACCGAACAGCAAGAATGGCGCTGACGGGGACAGTAGGGGCTAATCCCTCTCCAGAGAGCCGGGCATTGGTGGAAGCCCGGCGCGGGACGCTTCGAAATCTCACCCCTGAGCCACCCGGAAGAACAGCCTCCAGCCGTACGCGGACGACCTTCGTTAGACTGGCGGGCCAAGTAGATCGGGTCGGTGGCATCCGTT
This sequence comes from Coriobacteriia bacterium, assembly GCA_013336165.1. Lineage (NCBI taxonomy): Bacteria > Bacillati > Actinomycetota > Coriobacteriia > Coriobacteriia bacterium. Next base: position 157,183 of record JAAXUF010000004.1, on the reverse strand, counting down.
ACCTGCCGTACGAGTGGGCGTCTGCCAATCGCGACATCGTTGTCGACGAGAGGATCCAGACGCCAAGCGGGGTGGTACCGCGGAAGCATCGCTTTCGTCCCGGCACGGGGCGACTGCATGCGCTTTCGCGGTATTGTTGTCTCGTGACCCTGCTTACCCGAATGTGTGCCGGCATCGATGCCGAGGCAAGCGGGACTCACATCGTGCGGCCGGTTCATCGGCAGCCTTCGACCTGCGAGAAGAAGCGGGAAGGGCGATGACGATGAGGCTTGTGAGCGACCGCATGAAAGAGGGCCCGGCAAGGGCCCCGCACCGAAGCCTGCTCAAGGCCGACGGCTTCACCGACGAGGAGATTGCGCGGCCGCTTGTGGCCGTCATCAACTCGGCCAACGAGATCATTCCCGGTCATCTCATGCTCGACAAGATCGGCGCGGCCGTGAAGGCCGGCGTCATCATGGCCGGCGGAACCCCCATCGAGATCTCCACCATCGGCGTATGCGACGGCATCGCGATGAACCACGCCGGAATGCGGTACTCGCTCGCGAGCCGCGAGACGATCGCCGATTCGGTCGAGATCGCGGTTGCGGCACATTCGTTTGACGCCGTCGTGCTGATCCCCAACTGCGACAAGGTTATCCCAGGGATGCTCATGGCCGCTGCACGGCTCGACCTGCCCACGATCGTGATCTCCGGTGGCCCGATGCTTGCGGGGCGTGGTCCCAAGGGTGAGGCAGTCGATCTCGATACCGTGTTTACCGCAGTTGGCAAGGTCGCTGCGGGCACGATGGACGCCGAGGAGCTGTGCCAGCTCGAGGACAACGCGTGCCCCACATGCGGCTCGTGTGCAGGGCTGTTCACCGCCAATTCCATGAACTGCCTCACCGAGGCGATCGGCATGGCGCTGCCGGGCAACGGCACCGTCCCCGCTGTCTACTCGGAGCGCATCCGGCTCGCCAAGAAGGCCGGCATGCGCATCATGGGACTGCTGCGCGAGGACGTGACCGCTCGGCAGATCATGACGCCGGCGGCCATCCGAAACGCGATGACGCTCGACATGGCGTTTGGCGGCAGCTCGAACACGGTGCTGCACCTCACCGCCATAGCTCATGAGGCGCAAGCCGACATCACGCTTGACGACTGGGCGGCAGTGAGTGCGAAGACTCCGAACTTGGTGCGCATCAGCCCGGCGAGCGATCTGCATATGGAAGACCTCTATCACGTCGGCGGCATTCCGACGATCATGCGCGAGCTTAACCGGCGAGGGCTGATCGAGCGCGATACCCTCACCGTGTCGGGCAGGACCGCCGGCGAGACCGCCGACGCTGCGGCACCGGCTGATGGGCGCGTCGTGCGCGCCATCGACGAGCCCTACTACGCCGAGGGTGGCCTGCGCGTCATGCGCGGCAACATCGCGCCCGATGGCGCCGTGGTCAAGCAGTCGGCGGTCGCCCCTGCGATGCGCGTGCACACCGGTCCGGCGCGCATCTTCGAGTCCGAGGACGATGCGACCGCGGCGGTTCTCGGCGGCACGATTGTGGCGGGCGACGTCGTCGTCATCCGCTACGAGGGGCCGAAGGGCGGGCCGGGCATGCGCGAGATGCTGACGCCCACATCGGCGATCTCGGGGATGGGGCTATCCACCAGCGTGGCGCTCATCACCGATGGTAGATTCAGCGGCGCAACCAAGGGCCCGGCCGTCGGCCACGTGAGTCCGGAGGCTGCCGTGGGTGGGCCCATCGCACTCATCGCCGAGGGCGACTCGATCACGGTCGACATTGATGCCGCGCTGCTCACACTCAACGTCGACGACGCCGAGCTGGCCGTCCGCAGGGCCGCGTGGCACGAACCGGCGCCGCGATTCACGACGGGCGTACTGGCGCGGTATGCGAAACAGGTTTCCGGTGCGGACAAGGGGGCGGTGCTTTCATGAGCGAGCGAATGACAGGCGCGCAGGCGCTGGTGCGATCGCTGGAGCTGGAGGGCGTGACCACGCTGTTCGGTTATCCCGGCGGCGTCGCACTGCCGATCTTTGATGCGCTATACGACTCGGCGCAGGTGCACGTGCTGCTGCCTCGTCACGAGCAGGCGGCCGTACATGCGGCGGATGGCTACGCGCGCGTCACCGGCAAGCCGGGTGTTGTGCTGGTGACCAGCGGCCCGGGAGCGACCAACACGATCACGGGTCTTGCGAACGCCTATATGGATTCGGTGCCGATGGTTGTGTTCACCGCGCAGGTCGCTCAGTCGGTCCTGGGCACGGATGCGTTCCAGGAGTCCGACATCACGGGCATCACGCTGCCCATCACAAAACACAGCTACCTCGTCAGGAACCCCGACGATCTGGCCGAGACGATCCGGGAGGCGTTCCTGATCGCAACGACCGGACGCCCCGGCCCCGTGCTGATCGACGTGCCCGTCGACGTGAGCAAGGCGGAATTCGACTTCGTCTGGCCGGAGCACGTGAATCTGCCCGGTTACAAGCCCACGGTCCGCGGCCACATCAAGCAGATCAAACAGGCTGCGGCGCTCATCGCCGAGGCCCGCAAGCCGCTGCTCTACGTAGGCGGCGGAGTGTTGGCCTCCGGTGGCTGGAAGGAGCTCAAGGAGCTTGCCGAGCTCATGCAGCTGCCGGTGGCTACGACGCTGATGGGCAAGGGCGCCTTCCCCGAGGACCACTATCTCTCAATCGGAATGCCCGGCATGCATGGCGCGAAGTACACCAACTTCGCCATCACAGACACAGACCTGCTCATCGCGGTAGGCGTGCGGTTCGACGACCGCGTGACCGGGAAGCTCTCGGCGTTCGCCGCAAAAGCCAGGGTGATCCACATCGACGTCGATCCGGCCGAGATCGGCAAGAACAAAACCGTCGACATGCCGGTCGTGGGGGATGCCAAACAGGTTCTGGCGGGACTGGTCGCCGAACTGCGCAAGGCCGACGCCGAGCCCAGGACCGAAGGCTGGATGAATGCGATCGACGACTGGCGCCGTCAGTTTCCGCTGCACTACCTCCACAATACCGAAGAGATCATGCCTGAGTTCGCCATCGAGACGATTCAGCGCATTACGCGCGATCGCAAGCGTGTCATCACTACCGAAGTCGGGCAGCATCAGATGTGGGCGTGCCAGTACATACACGTCACGGAGCCGCGCACGTGGTGCTCCTCGGGGGGGCTCGGCACGATGGGGTTCGGGTTCCCGGCGGCGATCGGCGCACAGCTCGGCGCGCCGGACCACCTCGTCATCGACATCGCGGGTGATGGTTCTATCCAGATGAACAGCCAGGAAATGGCGACTGCGGCGATCAATGGGCTCCCGGTCAAAGTGGTCGTGCTCAACAACGGGTATCTCGGCATGGTCAGGCAGTGGCAGGAGCTGTTTTACGGGCACCGCTACTCATCGTCCACGCTGGCGCAGGACTGCCCGGACTTCGTGAAGCTCGCCGATGCGTACGGCTGGAAGGGCTACCGGGTCTCTGACCCGGCACTTCTCGAGGCGACGCTGCGCGAGGCTTTCGACGCCGAGGGTCCCGCAATCATCGACGTCCGCGTTGTGCGCGAGGAATGCGTGTACCCGATGGTCGCACCCGGCGGCTCTATCGACGAGATGCTCGGCGGCGTGCCGGGCGGACCGGTGTCCGACATGCTCGATGACGACCTGATCAAGGAGGTGTGGGAGTAGATGAAGCACACACTGTCGGTTCTGGTCGAAAACAGGGCCGGTGTCCTCACGCGGGTGACTTCACTTTTCGCGCGGCGGGGATTCAACATCGACTCGCTTGCTGTGGGACCCACCGAGGACCCGACGCTGTCGCGGATCACGATCGTGGTGAGCGCCGAGGACACGCCGGTCGAGCAGATCACCAAGCAGCTGCACAAGCTCATCAACGTCATCAAGATCCAGGATCTTCATCCTGCCGAGTCCATCGATCGTGAGTTGGTGCTGTTCAAGGTGAACGCGGCGCCTGAACGACGTCACGAGATCATCGAAATCGCTAATGTGTTTCGGGCCAAGATCATCGACGTAGGTCGCAACTCGCTCACGATCGAGGCGACGGGCGCCTCGGACAAGCTGCAGGCGATGGAAGATCTCTTCCGTGGCTACGGAATCAAGGAACTCGCACGTACGGGGAAAATAGCGCTATCGCGCGGTTCGCGGGACAGCTAACAAACGCACGGGGCAGACTCAAGAAGACTACTACGAAAGAAAGGCGACACCACCATGGCGACCATCTACTACGAGAGTGACTGCGACCCGGCCCTCATTCGTACCAAGAAAGTTGCGATCATCGGCTACGGCAGCCAAGGCCATGCACATGCGCTGAACCTGCACGATTCAGGCGTGGACGTGCGCGTCGGCCTACGCACCGGTTCCAAGAGTTGGGACAAGGCCAAGGAGGCCGGTCTCAAGGTCATGACCGTACGCGACGCTGCTGCCGAGGCCGATCTCATCATGATCCTCACACCTGATGAGACTCAGGCGCACACGTACTACACCGAGATCCACGAGTCGATGGCCGCAGGCAAGGCGCTCGCGTTCGCCCACGGTTTCAACATCCGCTTCGACGCGATCACGCCGCCGGAAGATGTCGACGTCATCATGATCGCCCCCAAGGGCCCCGGCCACATGGTTCGCCGAGTCTACACTGAGGGCTCCGGCGTCCCCAACGTCATCGCCGTCCATCAGGACGCGACGGGGACAGCCATGGAGCTCGCGAAATCCTACGCATGGGGCATCGGCGGCGCGCGCGCCGGCGTCATCGAGACCACCTTCACCGAGGAGACCGAGACCGATCTCTTCGGCGAGCAGGTCGTGCTGTGCGGCGGCCTGACCCACCTCATCGAGGCGGGCTTCGACACGCTGGTCGAGGCGGGCTACCAGCCGGAGATCGCGTATTTCGAGTGTCTGCATGAGGTCAAGCTCATCGTCGACCTCATGTTTGAGGGCGGCATGGCCAAGATGCGCGACTCGATCTCGAACACCGCCGAGTACGGCGACTACTACACCGGCCCCAAGATCATCACCGATGACACGCGTCAGGCGATGGCCGAGGCGCTGTGGAACATCCAGAACGGCACGTTCGCCCGCGACTGGATCCTTGAGAACAAGGCCGGCCAACCGTGGTTCAAGTCGATGCGCCGCATTCATGCCGAGGCATATGTCGAAGAAGTCGGCAGCGAACTGCGATCGATGTTCTCGTGGATCAAGAAGGACGCCTAAGTCCTCAAGAGCACCTTCCAAAGTGACCTGTCAGCACTCACAAGAGGGGAGCACCAAGCGATGCAAAAGAAGTACCTGATGACCCCGGGTCCCACGCCCGTACCTGCGGAGGTTCTACTCGCGCAGGCGCGGCCGATGATTCACCACCGTACCCCCGATTTCTCGGCGATCCTGCGGGGCGTCGTCAACGACCTGAAGTACGTGTTCCAGACGGAAGAAAGCGATGTCATCCTGCTCGCGTGCTCAGGCACAGGCGCGATGGAGTCCGCGATCGCGAACTGCTTCTCGGCGGGCGACACGCTCATCGTGGCGCGCAATGGCAAGTTCGGTGACCGGATGGTCACCATTTCTCAGGTCTACGGCTTGAACGTCATCGATTTGCGCTACGAGTGGACGCAGGTCGTCCGCGCCGAGGACATCGCCGGAGTGCTCGCCGAGCACCCCGAGGTGCGTGGCGTCATCGTCACGCAGTCGGAGACGTCGAGCGGCGTGCTCAACGACGTCAAGGCAATCGGCGAGATCTGCAAGGGTTATCCGGAGTGCGTACTGATCGTCGACTCGATCACCGGCATCGGTGCGGTGGACTGCAAGACCGACGAGTGGGGTCTCGACGTCGTCATGACCGGCTCGCAGAAGGGGCTCATGCTCCCGCCGGGTCTGGCGGCACTCACCGTGTCGCCCAAGGCATGGCGTGCCTACGAGAGATCCAACCTGCCGAAGTTCTACTTCGACTGGAAGAAATACGCCAAGAACCTCGAGAAGGACACGACGCCGTTTACGCCGCCTGTCTCGCTCATCATCGGCTTGGGCGAGTCCTTGAAGATGATGCGTGAAGAGGGCATCGAGAACGTGATCGCCCGCCACTCGCGTCTCGCCGAGGCCACACGCAAGGGCTGCGAGGCGCTCGGCTTGAAGCTTTTCGCGCCGGAGGAAGGCCGCGGCAGTGCGGTCACGCCGGTGTGGGTGCCGGAGGGCATCAATGGCAAATCGATCGAGAAGATCATGAAAGACAAGCATGGCGTGACCATCGCGGGCGGCCAGGACGACTACGTCGGCAAGATCATCCGCATTGGCCACCTCGGCTACTTTGGAGATTTCGACATCATCGTGACGCTCGCAGCGCTTGAGATGACGCTCGCCCAGCTCGGCTACGAGTTCGAGCGTGGCGCAGGTATCAAGGCCGCCGAGACCGTCTTCATGGAAGGGTAGGCTGGAAAACAATGAGGGTACTGGTAGCTGAGAAAATCGCCGACGGCGGCATCGAGCTTCTGCGCTCGAAGTTCGATGTCGATGTCATCACCGACTTGACGCCTGAAGGGCTCGTGCGCGTCATTCCGTCGTACGACGCGCTCATCGTGCGCTCGGCCACGCGCGCCACGCGCGAGGTCATCGAGGCCGGCAAGAACTTAAAGATCGTCGGCCGCGCCGGCGTGGGCGTGGACAACGTCGACGTCGATGCGGCCACTGAGCGCGGCGTCATCGTCTGCAACGCGCCGACCTCCAACGTCATCTCCGCCGCCGAGCAGACCATGGCGCTCCTGATGGCCGTTGCCCGCAAGACGCCGCAGGCCAACGCCTCGATGCACGCCGGCAAGTGGGAGCGCTCAAAGTTCACCGGAGCCGAGCTCTACGAGAAGACTCTCGCGATCTTCGGCCTGGGCCGCATCGGCTCACTCGTCGCCGAGCGCGCCCGCGCCTTCGGTATGAACATCATCGGCTACGATCCCTACACCTCAGAAGAGCGCGCCGCCAAGATGGGCGTCAAGCTCTACAAGACAATTGACGAGATCCTGCCGCTGGCCGACTTCATCACCGTGCACCTTCCCAAGACGAAGGAAACGATCGGCATGTTCGGGCCTGAGCGTTTTGCGGTGATGAAGAAGGGCGTCCGCCTCATCAACACCGCCCGCGGAGGCATCTATCAGACCGAGGCGCTCGCCGACGCCGTGCGCAGTGGGCACGTCGCCGGCGCGGGGATCGACGTCTTCGAGGTCGAGCCGTGCACGGATTCGCCGCTGATGGAGCTCGAGAACGTCATCCTAACGCCGCACCTCGGCGCCTCCACCCGTGAGGCTCAGGATCGCGCCGGCCTGCAGATCGCGGAGTACGTCGCGCTGGGTCTCGAGGGCCGCATGGTTCCGACAGCCGTCAACGTCGCGCCGATCTCGCCTGAGGTTCTTGAGAAGGTCGGCCCCTACATCGATCTCGCGCAGAGCATGGGTGAGGTGCTGGCCCAACTCGCCCGCGGTGGCATCGACAAGATCGACGTCCTCACCGTCGGCGCACTTGCCGAGGACGACACCCGCATTCTGCGCACAGCTGCCGTCAAGGGCCTGCTCACGCATGTCAGCGACGAGACCGTGAACTTCGTCAACGCCGAATATCTTGCCGAGCAGCGCGGAGTGGAGGTCACCGAGACCAAGCGTCCCGAGGTGCATGACTACGTCTCGCTTCTGGCACTGCGTTCCGTCACGCCGCGGGGGCCGGTCGAGCTTGCTGCAGCGCTCATCGGCAAGAACGACGAGCCCCGTCTGGTGTCGGTGTTCGGCTACGATCTCGACATGGCTCCGAGCCACAACATGGCGTTCTTCATCTACCCCGACCGCCCCGGCATGATCGGCAAGGTCGGCACGATCCTGGGCGGCGCCGAGATCAACATCGGCTCCATGCAGGTCGGCCGCAAGGAGGCCGGCGGGCAGGCGCTCATGGCGCTGACCATCGACGCTCCACTGTCGCCCGAAGTACTCGCAACGATCACCGCCGAGGCCGGCATGGACGACGCGTGGTACGTGGAGCTGTGAGGAACCTGATGCCGCATACGCGATCCGCGCGGATCGTGGCGAATCGACTTATCGGGCCGGCGGCCGGATTCTTTCCTGCCGTCGGCATCGACAACTCGAGTGTGTCAACACGCGGATAGGAGATGGGCATCATGAGCACCGATAAGATCTACATATTCGACACCACCCTGCGCGATGGCGAGCAGTCACCGGGCGCATCCATGAACACCGAAGAGAAGCTCGAGATAGCTCGCGAGTTGGTGCGCCTCAAGGTCGACGTGATCGAGGCCGGATTCCCGGCCTCCAGCCCCGGCGACTTCGAGAGCGTGCGCAGGATCGCCGCCGAGGTGGGTGACGCCGCCGTGGTCTGCGCGCTGACCCGCGCGGTCCCGCACGACATCGAAGTCGCCGCCGATGCGCTCAAGGGCGCCAAACGCCCCCGTATCCACACCGGCATCGGCGTCTCGGAATCGCACCTGCGCGACAAGCTGCGAATCTCCGAGGACGAGGCGATCGAGCGTGCGGTAGCGGCCGTCAAGCTCGCCCGCACCTACGTCGACGACGTCGAGTTCTACGCCGAGGATGCCGCGCGCGCCGTGCCCGCCTACCTGTATCGCATGATCCAGGCGGTTGTGAGGGCGGGAGCGACGGTCGTCAACATTCCCGACACGACCGGTTACACCTATCCTGCCGAGTTCGGCTCTCTGATCTCGGGGCTGGTACGCGAGGTCGTTGGGATCGAGAACGTCATTATCTCCGTGCACTGTCACAACGACCTCGGCATGGCGACCGCGAACGCTCTTGCGGGAGTGGCGGCAGGCGCTAGGCAGATCGAGTGCACGATCAACGGCATCGGCGAGCGCGCCGGCAACACCGCCATGGAGGAAGTCGTCATGGCGATCCGCCAGCGCGGTGACCTGCTCGGCGTGCATACGGATGTCAACGCGCGGGAGTTCGTGCGCGCTTCGCGTCTGGTGTCGAGCATCACCGGAATGTCGGTGCAGCCCAACAAAGCGATCGTGGGCGCCAACGCGTTCGCGCATTCGAGCGGCATCCACCAGGACGGTGTGCTCAAGGTGCGCTCCACCTACGAGATCATCGATCCCGTGGACGTGGGTGCCGGCGGCACGTCGATCGTGCTGACCGCGCGCTCGGGCCGTCATGCGCTGCGCCACAGGCTGGAAGAGCTCGGCTACGCACTGCCGGACGGCGAGTTCGAGCGCGTGCATACGGCGTTCCTCGAGCTGGCGGACCGCAAGAAGGAAGTCTACGACGAGGACCTTGAGGCGCTCGTCGGCGAGAGTGAGCGCACGGTGAACGAGGTCTACCACCTCGCGCAGGTGCACTTCACGAGCGGCGAGCCCGGCATCCCCACAGCCACGGTCGAGCTGGTGACCAAGGACGGCGAGCACTTCATCGACTCGAGCCACGGCACCGGCCCGGTCGACGCCGTCTACAAGGCGATCAACAGGATCGTGCACGTGGAAAACGACCTCTCGGAGTTCTCGGTCAAGGGCGTCACGCGTGGCATCGATGCGCTGGGCGAGGTCACCATTCGCGTGACGTCGTCAGACGGCCGCGTGTTCACCGGCCGAGGCGCGCACTCGGACATCATTGTCGCCTCGGCGAAGGCCTATACCAACGCGCTAAACCGCCTGCTTGTCGCGCAGGATGCCCGCACTGTCGAAGAGTCGATCTAGGAGGAGCCTACAGATGCCCCGCCCGATGACCATGACCGAGAAGATCCTCGCCGCTCACGCTGGCCTTGAAGAAGTTGAGCCCGGGCAGCTCATCAACTGCCGCCTCGACCTCGTGCTGGCAAACGACGTCACGGCGCCCATCGCAATCAAGGAGTTCCGCAAGGTGGGACTGGCGAGCGTGTGGGATCCGACGAAGGTCGCGCTCGTGCCCGACCACTACACGCCCAATAAAGACATCAAATCCGCCGAGCAGGCCAAAATGGTTCGCGAGTTCGCGCGCGAGCAGAAGATCACGCACTACTACGAGATCGGCTGCATGGGCGTGGAGCACGCGCTCTTGCCTGAGCAGGGCGTGGTCGGCCCCGGCGACGTCATCATCGGCGCTGACTCGCACACCTGCACGTACGGCGCGCTCGGCGCGTTTGCGACCGGCGTGGGCTCAACCGACGCTGCCGCAGGAATGGCGACGGGGGAGGCGTGGTTCAAGGTCCCGTCGTCGATCAAGTTCGTCGTGGATGGCGAGCTGGGCCCGTGGGTCTGCGGCAAGGACATCATCCTGCATATCATCGGCATGATCGGCGTGGATGGCGCGCTCTATCAGTCGATGGAGTTCACCGGCTCGACGATCGATGCGCTGGGCATGGACGACCGCATGACGATCTGCAACATGGCGATCGAAGCCGGCGGCAAGAGCGGCATCATCGCCGTCGACGACACGACCCGCGCCTACGTGACTGGCCGAGCCGAGCGCCCGTGGACCGAGTACCACTCGGACCCCGATGCGGAGTACGCGCGCGTCATCGAGATCGACGCCGCGACTATTCCGCCGACGGTGGCCTTCCCGCACCTGCCGAGCAACACGCGCCCGGTGGCCCAGGCCCGCGACATCACCGTCGACCAGGTCGTCATCGGCTCGTGCACCAACGGCCGCATCGAGGACATGCGCATCGCCGCAAGCGTACTGAAGGGCCGCAAGGTCCACGAGAACGTGCGCCTGATCATCATTCCGGCGACCCAGCAGGTCTACCGCGACTGCATGCATGAGGGGCTGACCGACATCTTCCTCGACGCCGGCGCCGCGGTCTCCACGCCGACATGCGGGCCTTGTCTCGGCGGGCACATGGGCATCCTGGCGGCGGGGGAGCGCGCGCTTGCGACCACGAACCGCAACTTCGTCGGACGCATGGGCGACCCCACGAGCGAGGTCTACCTGGCTTCGCCCGCCGTTGCCGCCGCGACCGCGGTGCTCGGCCACATCGCACTTCCGGAAGACCTCTCGCCCGCAACAGACTCGGACGGAGCAGCCTCATGAAGTTCACCGGCACGGCACATAAGTACGGCCGAGACGTCGACACCGACGTCATCATCCCGGCTCGCTATCTGAACACCTCGGATCCCGCCGAGCTCGCCAAGCACTGCATGGAGGACCTCGACGCCGGGTTTGTCGGCAAGGTGGTGGCGGGTGACATCCTCGTCGCCGATGAGAACTTCGGCTGCGGTTCGAGCCGCGAGCACGCGCCGATCGCGATCAAGGCCGCCGGCGTCTCCGTGGTCATCGCGAAGAGCTTCGCGCGCATCTTCTATCGCAACGCCATCAACACCGGGCTTCCGATCATGGAGGCGCCTGACGCGGTCGACGGCATCCGCGACGGCGACGTCGTGAGCGTGGACGCCGACTCCGGCACCATCACGAATGAGACGACCGGCGCGGTGTTCACGGCCCAGCCGTTCCCGCCGTTCATCAAGGACATCATCGAAGGCGGCGGGCTCATTGAGGCCGTGAAGAAGAGGGTGAGTCTGTGACGGTGCATACCATCTGCCTGCTCCCAGGCGACGGAATCGGCCCCGAGATCACCGCCGAGGCTGTCAAGGTGCTGGACGCGATCGGCGCGAAGTATGGCGTGACGTGGCGGTTCGAGGGTGCGCTTCTCGGCGGGGCTGCGATTGATGCGACGGGGACGGCGCTGCCGGAAGCGACGCTGGCGGCTGCGAAGGCGGCCGACGCGGTGCTGCTCGCGGCGATCGGCGGGCCGAAGTGGGACACGACGGACCCGGCACAACCGCGTCCGGAGCAGGGGCTTCTCGGCATCCGGAAGGAGTTGGGACTCTATGCGAATCTGAGGCCGGTGCGCATCTTCGACGCGCTGCTCGATGCCTCGAGCCTCAAGCCCGAGTACCTCGCGGGCGTGGATATGCTGATCGTACGTGAGCTGACCGGCGGGCTGTACTTCGGCGCGCGAGCGCGTGAGGTCGACGTGCCCGGTGCGGGCGTGGACGGCGCGGCAGGCATGCGCGCCTACGACACGATGGAGTACCGCGAGTTCGAGATCGAGCGCATCGCGCGGACAGCGTTCGAGGCCGCGCGCGGGCGCCGCAAGCGTGTGCACAGCGTCGACAAGGCGAACGTGCTTGAGACGAGCCGCCTGTGGCGCGAAGTCGTGCACCGCGTGGCAGCGGAGTATCCGGGCATCGAGCTTGTCGACCAGCTGGTCGACAACTCGGCGATGCAGCTTGTGCGGGCACCTGCGCAGTTCGATGTGATGGTGACCGAGAACATGTTCGGCGACATTCTTTCCGACGAGGCGTCGATGCTCACCGGGTCGCTCGGCATGCTCGCGAGCGCGAGTCTCGGCGACGGGACGGCGCTCTACGAGCCCAGCCACGGCTCGGCGCCCGACATCGCGGGTCTCGGCGTGGCGAACCCGCTTGCGATGCTGCTCTCAGTCGAGCTCATGCTGCGACACAGCTTCGCGATGGACGCGGCTGCCGATGAACTCGCTGCAGTGATCGATCGCATTCTCGCGGAGGGCTGGCGGACGCGCGACATCGCATCGGCTGAGACGCCGGCCGAGCGCATCGTCGGCACGCAGGCGATGGGAGATCTGGTGGCCGAGGCGATACTGTAGAAGATAGGGACTGCCGCGGGCACGCTGTCGGTGCGTCGCGTTACACTGTTGGAATCCAGATAAGGCTCTAGAAGGGGACATACGATGGCTGAGGTGCAAAAGGTCGACAAGATTTGGATGGACGGCGAGTTGGTCGACTGGGACAAGGCTCAGATCCACGTACTCACCCACGGGCTTCACTACGGCTCGGGTGTCTTCGAAGGCATTCGCTGCTACTCCACCCCCGAGGGCTCGGCCGTCTTCCGCCTGACCGAGCACATGGAGCGTTTCGAGCGCAGTGCCAAGATGCTGTTCATGGACCTCGGCTACACGGTCGACGAGCTGGTGGAGGCCGTCAAGGAGACTATCCGCGTCAACAAGCTTCCCGAGTGCTACATCCGCCCGCTGGCGTTTCGCGGCTACGGAATCATGGGTGTGGATCCGATTCCCGCCCCTGTGCAGGTCATCATTGCCGTTTGGCCGTGGGGCGCCTACATGGGCGAGGCTGCTTTGGCCGAAGGCGTGGATGTGGGCGTGTCGTCGTGGCGCCAGCGCGGTATCAACTCGATGCCGCCCGCGATCAAGGCGACCGGCAACTACCTGAACAGTGCGTTCGCTCGCGTCGAGGCAAACCAGCACGGCTATGCCGAGGCGATCCTGCTCAATGAGGAGGGCAAGGTCACCGAAGGCACCGGCGAGAACCTCTTCATCGTTCGAGGCGGCGTCATCTCCACGCCGCCAGTCTCCGACGGCATCCTCGAAGGCATCACCCGCGACTCGGTCATGGCGATCGCCGACGATCTCGGCTATCCGGTGATCGAGGAGTCCCTCGTTCGCACGGACCTGTATACCGCCGAGGAGATGTTCATGACCGGCTCGGCAGCCGAGGTCGTGCCCGTGCGCTCGGTCGATCACCGCATCATCGGCCCTGCCGGTCCTCTCACGCTCGACCTGCAAGCGACGTTCTTCCGCGTGGTCCACGGCGAGGAGCCCGACTACGCCGAGTGGCTCGAGCACATCTAGGACCCCTGGAGGCCCTATGGTCACCCTATATGACACGACTCTGCGGGACGGCACGCAGCGTGAGGGCATGTCGCTGTCGGTCGAGGACAAGCTGCGCATCGTGACGCGCCTCGACGACCTCGGCGTACACTACGTCGAGGGCGGCTTCCCGTCGTCGAATCCCAAGGACGCCGAGTTCTTCGAGCGCGTCCGTGGTTTGCCGCTCAAAGGCGCGGTCGTCTCTGCATTCGGTTCGACGCGGCACAAGGACCTCACCGCCGAGACGGACCCGGGGCTCGCGGCCCTGCTCGACACGGGGTGTCAGGCGGTATGCGTCGTCGGCAAGGCGTGGGACATCCATGTGACTGAGGCGCTCGGCGCCACGCTCGAGGAGAATCTTGCGATGGTGCGCGACAGTGTCGCCTACCTCAAGGCCGCCAACCGGACCGTCTTCCTCGACGCCGAGCACTTCTTCGACGGCTATCTCGCCAATCCCGAATACGCGGTCGCGGTATGCGCGACAGCGGCGGAGGCCGGGGCGGATGCGATCGTGCTCTGCGACACCAATGGCGGCGTCCTGCCGCAGGATGTCGCGCGCATCATCGCCGAGGTGGCCCCGAGCGTAGGCGCCCCGCTCGGCATGCATGCGCACAATGACGCCGGCTGCGCGGTAGCGAACTCTCTCCTTGCGGTTGCAGCAGGTTGTACACACGTGCAGGGGACCGTCAACGGCTACGGCGAGCGCGCCGGCAACGCCGACCTCATGGCGATCATTCCGGCGCTCGCTCTGAAGATGGGACTCGCGGTGGTGACGAGCGAGCAGATGAGCCTGCTCACGGAGGTCTCCCACTTTGTGGCTGAGACCGCGAACCTTGCGCCTGACCCGCATCAGCCCTACGTGGGAACAAGTGCGTTTGCGCACAAGGGCGGTCTGCACGCGAGCGCCACAGGCAAGCTCGCCGGCGCCTACGAGCACATCGACCCGGCTGAGGTGGGCAACGGAGCTCGCGTCATCGTGAGCGAGCTCGCGGGCCGCGCGTCGCTGACGCTCAAGGCCGCCGAACTCGGCATCGACCTGTCCGGCGACCAAGAGCAGGTCTCGGCTGCACTCGACGCGATCAAGGAACTTGAGTACCGCGGCTACTCCTTCGAGGCTGCCGACGGCTCGCTTGCTGTGATGCTCAAGAAGCGCCTCGGCACGTACGAACCCGCGTTTCGCCTAGAGTCGTTCCGCGTCATCGCCGAGAAACGCGAAGACGGACGTGTCGCGACCGAGGCTACCATCAAGGTCCATGTGGGCGGACATCGCTTCATCGCCACCGCCGAGGGCAACGGCCCCGTCAACGCTCTCGACAAGGCGCTGCGCACGGCTATCGGGCGCTTCTACCCGCGGCTTGCCGAGTTCCAGCTCGAGGACTACAAGGTTCGTGTGCTCAACGAGAATAAGGGCACCGCCGCGGTAACGCGCGTTCTGGTAGAGACGAGCGACCACGAGCAGAGTTGGGGTACTGTCGGCGTCTCCGAGAACATCATCGAGGCCTCGTGGGAGGCGCTCGTGGACTCGATCGAGTATGGGCTTGGTATGCGGAACGGGGACTGACAAACATGGGGAGTGTCCAGCGTATCGTGCGCCTCCTTCACCAAGGAGACGCGCGCTACGGCCTCCTTGAGGGCGACACCGTCACCCTGATCGATGACGACCCGTTCGCGTCATGGGAGCCCGACGGATCGCTGCCGCTCGAACGCGCCCATCTCCTGTGTCCTGTCATACCCACCAAGGTGGTTTGCGTCGGGCTGAACTACCGCAAGCATATCGCCGAGATGGGACATGCGACCCCCACCGAGCCGGTCATCTTCCTCAAGCCATCCACCTCGGTCATCGGCCCCGGTGATCCGATCCCGCTACCGCCCGGCGTCGGCCGCGTCGACTACGAAGCCGAACTGGGCATCGTCATCGGCAGACGGACTCACCGGGCCACTCCCGCACAGGCCGCCGAGAACATCCTCGGCCTCACCTGCGGAAACGATGTGACCGCTCGCGATGTGCAGAAGGTTGACGGCCAGTGGACCCGCGCAAAGGGGTTTGACGGCTTCTGCCCGCTGGGGCCGTGGGTCGCCACGGGTGTCGATCCGTCGGACCTGCTGCTCGAGTGCTATGTGAACGGCGTGCTGCGCCAGCAGGTTCGCACGAGCGACATGCTGTTTCCCCCTTACGAGTTGGTAAGCTTCATCAGCCAGGTCATGACGCTGGTGCCGGGAGACGTGGTGCTGACCGGCACGCCGGGCGGTATCGGCCCGCTCAGCGACGGCGACTCGGTCGAGGTGCGGATCGAAGGCGTCGGATCGCTAGTGAACCCGGTGCGCTCGGCAGGGTAGAGTTAGGCTCACCGGTTCCCGAGTCTGGTATCGTATGGAATAACCGCCGGATCGCATAATTCCGCGTATGGCGGATCTGTTCAGTTCAGTTCTCGGGGATCACCTTTGCTCAGCGATCGCAACATAGCTCTCGTCGTACTCGCGCGTTTCGTCTCGCGCGTGGGTGGCAGTGCCGCGTTCTTCGTCGGGGTCTGGGGGATGGCGGCGTACACGTTCCACCAGCCCGCGAGTACGCTCGCGTGGATGATGGCAGGCATGAGCCTGTCGGAAATCGCGGGTTCGATGGTTGCCGGGGTGTTCATCGACCGGCTCGGCCCGCGCAAAGTCCTCATTGTCGCCGAGATGCTGACACTGCCGGTTGCGGTGACGCTGATGTTCGTGCAGAGCTTCGCGGTATTCGTGCCGCTGGCGTGGCTGTTCGGGTTCGTCGGCGCGCCGACGTTTACCGCAGGCGCATCTTTCGCACCGTACTTAAGCTCCGACAACGAGCGGCTGCAGAAGATCAACGCCACGGTCGAGGGTGCAGGTTCGCTCGCGTTCATAATCGGCCCTGCCCTTGGCGCGTTGGTGGTGCAGGCTTGGGGCGCCCCGTCGGTATTCGGGCTTATGGCCGCCGCGTCGGCGATTGCAGCGATTGCGGCGTGGTTTGTCGTGATCGAGGTTCCTGTGCGCCGACGCGAGTCGGGGCATCATCCGTTTCGCGAGTTCACGAACGGGCTGCGCGTCAGTTACTCAGTACCGGCACTTCGCTACACGATTCTGACCGGGTCGCTGGTGTGGTTCGGTTTCGGCGCATTCGGTGCGCTTGAGCCGCTCTTCTATCGTGACGTTCTCAACGTCGGGGTGCAGTGGATCGGCTGGATGAATACGATGTTCGGCCTCGGGCTGGTCTGCGGGGCGGTACTGCTCTCACGTTTGCCCAAGCGCATGATCTCGGCGCCGGGTCTGGGCGTCATGGCAGCGCTGGCCGGCCTTGGTGCGATCGCATACGTGGGCTCAACCAACTTGTGGGTGGTTGCATTCGGATCGGTTGTCTGGGGCGTTGTCATCGGCGCGACAGAACCGCTGTTGCGTACCCTACTGCACCTGAATTCTCCTCACGAGTACGTGGGCCGCGTGGTGGGCACGGCGCAGTACCACAAGAACGCTGGCGAGCTCCTGCCGCTTGCTGTCGCACCGACACTCGCGCTCGCCTTTGGCGTCCAAGCCACACTGATCGCCGGCGGGGTGCTGGTCGCGATCATCGCGCTGGCGACGCTGCCGATTGCATTCTCCGTGGACCGCCGAGGACTGCGTGCGGTTCGCGTTTTGCCCACAGCTCCGGAAGACGAAGTGATCGCGCGCTTGGGCGACAAGGGCGTATGACCGGGCTCCCACGGAACTGCCTCGTCGCTTGGTAGGCTGTATGACCTCAGCGCAGCTCATTGCTTGTGGTCGCGTTGGATGTGATTCTTCGCGCGTCTCAGCTTACCCTTGCCGTGCGAATTCAAGGTCCGCCGACCATTTGGCGATGGTTTGGATCCTGACAGCGCACCCGTCGCCCGAACTACGGCGCACCTCGTCACTTGGCGTGAACGGCTGTGCAGACGACATATAGGTGAGTGGTCTCGGTGTTCCAATATGCCTCTGAGCAGAGGCGATACTGCGTTCCACAGTATGGTCATCGCTCGCGTCAAACGAAGAATACTCAATCCCTAGCGATAGTCAGATTTCAGCGACGACTAGTATCGTTCGTCCCGTTGACTCCCACTTTCGGTCGGTAACGTGGAGACATGTCAGGGGGTGGTATCGGCCGTCTTGACTGGCCAACTGAGGCAAGAGATGGGTTGTGACAATGCATTCAGGACTAGAGAGGAGAACGGAAATGAATTCATCTGAGAGAGATCGGGAACAACCGGGCAGGCTTTCGAGGCGCGACTTCTTAATGGGCACGGCTATCGCCGGCGTCGCGGCCGTTGGAACCACGGTTCTTGCTGGCTGCGGCGCCTCAGCGGCCAGTAGCCAGACAAAGGTCACAACCACTGACCCGATTTCCCCAGTAGGTGCTCCAGCGAATTGGACCCAAGAGGCCGATATTGTCGTAGTGGGGTCAGGCGGCGGAGGCCTAGCAGCAGCCCTCAAGGCCACCGAGCTTGGGAACTCCGTCCTTGTGCTTGAAAAAGGGACGTATATCGGCGGCTCGACTATTGAGGCCTCAGTATGCTACGCCTTTGGAACTCGCTACACGGATGCAATCAAGTTTGGCGTACCTTCCTATCCGCAGGACTGGGATGCCTTGGTCGAGTATTTCATGACTTCATGCGATTACACGATTGACCCAGTCATGTTCAAGCGGCTCTGCATGAAAGGAGCCGAGACAATCAACTGGCTTGGCGACTTCGGCGTCCCGTGGGCACTGGACATTAAAGGGTGGGGGCCAACTGGGCATATATGGAAAGGCGCTCTCGACGGAGGGAACGAGGTCCGTGGCGTGAAGCCGCTCGTCGACTTCATGTACGACCTAGCAATAAAGAAGGGCGTCAAGTTCCTCATGTCAACGACCGTCACGGCACTCGTAACGGATGGAGACCGCGTTGTTGGCATCAAGGCGGAGGATAGGACCGGCAATGTGGTCCACATGCACGGCAAGAAGGCCGTAATTCTCGCGGCGGGTGGTTTTGCTTTCAACAGAGACATGCTCAAGAAATACTGTCCCGAGGCGTATGACTCCTGCGCTTGCGCGACGGTTTCGCCGTGTGACACGGGGGAGTGCTCACGTATGGCGCTCGGCTTGGGCGCGGAGATGGTCGGCATGAGTTCCGTTACGGCCTTTGAAGGCGGCATCGATGCTATCCATGACGGCGGTGAGTGGTTTCGCTATCTATACGATGGGTCCACCCAACTCGCACGGCAGCCATGGTTGTCCATTAACCACACCGGGGAGAGATACCCGTACTTGACTTCAGTTGGAAATCCCTACCATCTCGTGGCGGGTGGTATTCAGACCACAATTCAGCCGGGCCGCCGAGGGTATGTGATCTTTGACGACAACTATGAAGAGTACGTTGCGGCGACGGACCAGATTCTTTGTCGCACGCCCATCAGGCCTGACATGCCCAACCAAGACCGTTGGCCCGAAGGACTACCCAACGACTGGCGTGTGGGCGCGAAGGCGGCAATCAAGGACGGCACCATCAAGAGCGCTGACACGTTGGAGGCCCTTGCGGCTGCGCTGGAGCTTGACACAGATGTGGTCGTCAAGGCGGTAGGGGATTGGAATGCGCTCTGCAAGGCTGGTGCCGACGATAGGAGCTACATGCCTGCACAGCCGAATTGGCTGCATCCTGTCGAGAAGGCTCCGTTCTATGGGATTCGGATGGGCAGCACGCTGTTCAGTACGGACACGGGTCTTGCCGTGACGCCAGACATGCAAGTCATCCGCAAGGATGGTCTCCCCATTCCGGGGCTATATGCTGCATATCACACCGCAGGCGGTGGATCGGGCCAAAACAGATGGGGCGGGGGTCCCCTCGCCTGCGTGAACTACGCCATGGCTGGCGGTTACATGGCAGCCGAGGGCGTGGCGAAACAAGAGGCGTAGCCTTGCGCTAGGTGGGTTCCGTCAGCGTCAGGATCGTAGCTGTCTAGTTCAGGAGGAAGACAAGCCATGTAGGTGGTCGGGGCGGTGCCCCGACCACCTCGTTGATGCGGGCGGCCTTGATGCCGTGTGGGCACCGCAGTGTTCGGCTCCTCGGGGGGACTCGGCGGGATGCTCGCTGTACTCTGAAAAGTGTGCCGCAACGCTTGGTTTTCGGGCTGCAGCAGAGATGAAGGAGGACGCTAGCCGGGATCCCCGTGCGAGACTATGATCTGTATCGAGGCGGGATTCAACTGGAGCACAGTGTCCATCGAGAGGATTGGGATGCGAGCTGACTCGGCTACTGCGCCCAAGAGGCGAATGCTACCTGTGTGGTACTTCGGTCTAGGGTTCTGGTGGGTATGGATGACGTGGTTCTTCGACCCAAACCCCCTGGTGCCCGTGCCTTATGAATTGGGCACCGCGCGCATTGCCGTCATGGTCGGGTTCGCATTGACTAGTCTTGGCGTTGCGCTTCTCGGAGGGCGCTTGGCTCCGCTCTACAGGCGGCGCCATGTGTTGGGTGCGGCACTCTGTCTTGGTTCGGTCGGCACGATGCTGGCTAGCTTCTCGGCACTCGGAATCTCCGATTTGCAGTGGATCTACTACGTGGGCCTACTTGCGATCGGACTGGCGCTTGGCCCCCTCTATCTCGTGTGGATGGAGTTCCTTGGGACAGGGGGCGTGCGGCTGACAGGCATTGTGGTTTCGTGCTCGGCGGTTCTTGGGGCGGCACTCTACCTTGTTTTCGCGCTGGTTGCCCGTCTCAACGTGGCCGCGGCTGTTGTGCTGATGGCGACCATGCCTTGGCTATCATGCATGTCGTTGCAATTGAGTTGGAAGAACGCCGACTCGCCAATGCGTTTCAAGGCCTCGGCAAGACAGGTGTCGGTCAGGCCAACCATAGTCGAAGGTGCCGGGTTACTGTACGGACTGGCGACCGGGCTGATGCTGAGCATGATCATCCCCGGCTCGGCCGGTCTTGAGCTACTTGTGCTGTCGGGCCACTCGCAGGCGCTGGCGCTTGGCTCGGTTGGACTGTTCATGCTGATAAGGTTTCGTCCGTCCTCGCGAGAAACCGATCCAGGCCGTCTGTATCGTCCAGTGCTTCCTCTGTTTGTTGTCGGCTTCTTGCTGCTGCCTGTCATGGGGGCCAGCCGCCTAGACGTGGCAGGCGCTATCATAGGCGCCGGGTTCATTTTGTTCTACTTGCTGTCCAGCATCATGTTCGTGGAGATCGCTAGCCGCCTCGAGGCATCTGCGCTGAGAGTTGCTGGCTGGGGAAACGCCGCGACTGCTTTTGGAATGGCTATGGGCGTGGCTATTCATTACGTCGTTGTGGGCACGGCATTCCTCTGGGTTTCACAAGCGGTGGCCATCGTCCTAGTGGGCGTCAACTCGTTCGCCCTCACGGAGCGCAGCATATCGAGTTTGGGTGGCCTTCTCCTACCCCTGCCTGCGAGACCCGACACATGTTTCAAAGCGATAGGAGAGAAGTACAGTCTCACTCCACGCGAGCAAGAGGTCCTGGCCCTGCTCGCGAAAGGCAGGAATGCGGAGTATGTCCAGAAGGCACTGGTTATCTCAGTCTTCACTGCCCAGACCCATATCCGCCATGTGTACAAGAAACTCGGCGTGCATTCACAGCAGAAGCTCATTGACCTGGTGGAGGAATTCGACAGCCCGGTTGGTCTCGCTTCTGTGGACGACAAGGGCGTGTGACCCGCTCGTCGAGCCGCCTTCGCCGCTGGCTCTCGCCCAAGCCCATCATGTCGTCCCCGCGTGGTATTCTGATCACGATATCTTGTGGTTTTAAAGCCAGCGTTCTTTCGGGGAGTCTTGAAGCCATGTCAGACGATCGCGTTCGCACGTCCGAGGTCGATGAACTGCTCCAGGCACTTCTGGCTCTCGAGGACCCCGATGAAGCATATGCTCTGCTGGTCGACCTATGCACGATCCGCGAAATCCATGACATGGCGCAACGGTTGCACGTTGCGCGCATGCTTTCGGTAGGGGAGCACTACTCGGCGATTCAGACCGAGACCGGCGCTTCGGCGACCACTATTTCACGCGTGAGCAAGGCGCTGAACTACGGCGCCGACGGCTACACACGCATCCTCGGCAGGCTGTCTGAGGCCGCAGAATCCGGCACGAACGAGTAGCGAGGCTCATTTCTTGTCTTTTGTACACCTGCATACACACAGCGAATACTCACTGCTCGACGGTGCGGCGCGCGTCAAGGCGCTCGTCAAGCAGGCGGTCGAGTTTCAGATGCCTGCGCTTGCCATCACGGACCATGGATATATGTACGGTGCCGTCGACTTCTACAAGTCCGCTAGGGCGGTCGGCGTCAAGCCGATCATCGGTTGCGAAGTGTACTTCACGCCCAATTCGCGCACGAAGCGCGACGGCAAGCCGGAGCTCTACCACCTGCTGCTGCTCGCCAAGAACAACGAGGGGTACCGCAATCTCATGGCGCTCGTGTCCGACGCCGCAGTCAACGGGTTTTACTATAAGCCTCAGGTTGACCTAGAGCTTCTTCAGCGCTACAGCAGTGGGCTGATCGGCACCTCGGCGTGCATGAGCGGCATCATCTCGAAATCGATCGAACGCAACCAGCCCGAACTTGCGCGGCAGTGGGCCGAGACATACGCTGCGACCTTTGCGCCCGGGGACTTCTATGTTGAGCTGCAGGAGCAGGGCATCGTCACCGATGCGGGCGTGTCGCAGAAGCAACTCAACCGTGAGCTTTCTTCTCTCGCGCGCGAGATGGGTCTGCCGACGGTGGCCACCAATGACGTTCACTACCTTACGCGTGAGGATGCGCGCACGCAGGACCTCTTGCTGTGCATCGGTACCGGCTCGACAGTCGATCAGCCCGGCCGGATGAAGTTCTCCTGTGACGAGTTCTACATGAAGTCGCACGCGGAGATGAGAAGCGCCGTCGGCGAGTACGAAGAGGCGCTTTCCAATACCCTCGCCATCGCCGAGAAATGCGATGTGGAGATTGAGACCGGCAAGATCATCCTTCCGGTGTTCAAAGTCCCCGAAGGGATGACTGAAAACGAGTATCTCCGCGAAGCGTGCATCGCGGGGCTCAAGGAACGCTACGGCGACCCTGTGCCGGAGGAAGTCATCGGGCGCCTCGATTATGAGCTTTCGATCGTCGTCCCCAAGGGCATCTCGGCGTACTTCCTGATCGTCCAGGACTTCACGACCTGGGCCAAGAAGCAGGGTATCGGCGTGGGTCCGGGCCGAGGTTCAGCGGCCGGCTCGATCATCTCCTACGCACTGGGGATCACCAACCTCGACCCGATCGCCAACGGTTTGCTCTTCGAGCGGTTCTTAAACCCCGAGCGAACGGAAATGCCCGATATCGACATGGACTTCGACGACGAACGCCGCGGCGAAGTCATCGACTACGTGCGCGATAAGTACGGCGCCGACAAGGTCGCGCAGATCATCACGTTCGGCACCATGAAGGCGCGCGCAGCGGTTCGCGACGCCGGGCGGGTTCTGGGCTATCCGTATGGTGTGCCGGACAAGGTCTCGAAGATGATCCTTGAGGAACTCGGCGCAACCATCGATATGTCGTTAGAGCAAAACGCCGAGTTCAAGGCCGACTACAAGTCCAATCCCGACACCGCGCGGATTGTGGATGCCGCGCGCTCTCTCGAAGGCATCGTGCGCGGGGAAGGCGTTCACGCCGCCGGCGTCGTCATCTGCCGGGACCCGCTGCACTACTACGTACCGGTCAAGTACGACACCAAGGGTGGCGCGGTCATCACGCAGTACGACGGCCCGACCGTTGCGGACATGGGCCTGCTTAAGATGGACTTCCTTGGCCTGCGGACGCTGACGGTCATCGCGAATGCCGTGCGCAATGTTCTGGCGAATCACGGCGTGGTCCTGGTGCCGGACGAGCTGCCGCTCGATGATCCTGAGACGTTCAAGCTGCTCCAGAACGCTGATACGGTAGGCGTGTTCCAGGTCGAGTCGCCGGGCATGCGGCAGCTGTTGAAGGATCTCAAGCCCACCACGTTCGGCGACATTGTCGCGGTACTGGCGCTCTACCGTCCGGGCCCGTTGGGCAGCGGAATGGTCAAGGACTTCGTCGACCGCAAGCACGGGCGCAAGCAGGTCACTTACTACGACGACCGCCTCAAGTCGATCCTGGAAGAGACCTACGGCACCGTGGTCTATCAGGAGCAGGTCATGCGGATCTCGATGATGATGTCGGGCTTCTCGGCGGCGAAAGCCGACAAACTGCGCAAGGCGATGGGCAAGAAGGACAAGAACGTCCTCGCGCTTCTCAAGAACGACTGGATCGGTGGCGCCAAGGACAGCGGGTACGACCCCAAACTCGCCGAGCGCATGTGGACAGACATCGAGAAGTTCGCCGAGTACGCATTCAACAAGAGCCACTCGGCGGCATACGGCGTCATCACGATGCAGACTGCGTACCTGAAGGCGCATTATCCGCTCGAGTACATGGCGGCGGTGCTCTCCAGCTACACCGGCAAGACCGACCAGATCGTGCGCTATGTCGCCGAGTGTAACCGGGCCGGCATGACGGTGCTGCCGCCGGACGTGAACTCGTCAGGGCGCAGTTTCACGGCGGTGTCCGGCGAGGGTATTCGTTTCGGGCTCGCCGGAATCCGCGGAGTGGGCGAGGGCGTGGTCGACACCATCGTGACCGCGCGTGACGAGGGCGGCCGTTTCGCGTCGCTGCAGGATTTTTGCGCGCGCGTCGATATGCGGCAGGCGAACAAGAAGACGATCGAGTCACTGGTCAAGGCGGGCGCGTTCGACTCGACGGGATATACGCGAAAGCACCTCCTGTCGATGATGGACAGCTGCGTGGACTCGGCGATCAAGCGCGCTAAGGACGTCGACTCGGGCCAGGTCTCGATGTTCGATTTCTTCGCCGCCGAGGACCACGGGCTTGCCGATTCTACCCCGCCGCCCAACGGCGACGAATGGGAGAAGCGAATGAAGCTCGCCTTCGAGAAAGAGATGCTGGGCATCTACGTCTCGGACCATCCACTCAAGGGGATCGCTGAGGCGATCCGCCGCGCGGCGGACTACTCGCTCGGGGCTATCGACGAGGTCAAGGACGGCACGGTGGGATGGTTCGCGGGTCTGCTCGCGAGCGTGGATCGCAAGCCGACCAAGAAGGGCGCGATGATGGCGATCGCGCGCCTCGAGGATCTGGACGGCAACATCGAGGCCGTCTTGTTCCCGCAGATCTACGAGCGCTGCCGAGACATCATGACCGAGGACCGCGTTGTGCGCATGCGTGCGAAACTGGAAGACTCGGACCGGGGGCGCAAGCTCATCGTCTCCGAGGTCCAAGAGTTCGACGACGGGGATTTCCAGGCTCCTCCTGGCCGTCTGGTCATCACAACCGATGCAGGCGCGCTCTCTAACGGGCGTGCCGAGAAGCTCAAAACAATCCTGTCGCACTTTCCGGGGCGCGATGTCGTGGCGTTGCTCGTGCGCGAAGAGGCGAGTGACCGGACCATGGAAGCACTCATGCCGCAGACCGTCGACAGGGCCGCCAGTGGATTGTGGGCCGAGTTGACAGAGATTTTCGGGCCGGACGCGGTATCGGATCCTTCCGTGGGGCAGGAACCTGAAGGCCGTCGGCGATGGGCGGCACGTTGACCGATTGGCGGCGATCCTTTACGCTGCTATAGCACTCTACTGTGATAAAGAGAAAGTGAGCGCACGATGCGCCCTGTTACCCCGCGAGGTTTCCGTGACGTGCTACCAGCCGAAGCCGAAGAGCGCGAAGTTGTATCGCGCCGCATAGCCGATGTGTTCTCGGCATGGGGCTTCGGGCTGGTGGAGACGCCGGTGGTCGAGGACCTCGCGGCGCTCGAAGCCGCTGCCGGTTCGCTCCAAGGCACGGCGTTCCGGCTGATCGACCTCGATGGGCGGCTGCTCGCGCTGCGTCCCGACATGACGGTGCCGATCGCGCGCCTGTCGGCTTCGCGGCTGGCCGACCAGCCGGGTCCGCACCGCTTCCGCTATGCCGCCGAGGTCTTCCGCGAGCAAGAGTCGCTCCGCGGCCAAGCTCGGCAGTTCACGCAGGCAGGCATTGAGCTCGTGGGCGAGGGCGGCGCTGCCGCCGACGCCGAGGTCGTCGCGGTGCTGGTCGAGGCGCTTGAAGCCGCGCGCATCCCGGAATTCACGGTCGCCGTGGGCACCGTCGCGGTCCTGCACGCGCTTCTAGCCGCAGCCGATGGCGGGCCGGACTGGAGTCGCGCTGTGCTTGCGGCGGCGCACGAACGCGACCTCGTCGCTCTCGATCGTCTTGCGCGCGAAGCGACGTCCCCGCAGGTGGTCTCGGCGCTGTCGACGGTTCCTCGCCTGCGTGGTGGACGCGAGGCGATCGAGGCGTGCAGGAACGCGACTACGGGACTGGGCTGCGAAAGCGTTCTCAACGAGCTTGCCGCGACGTGGGACCTTCTCGATGCGGCCGGCGTGACGAGGCGTGTGGTCATCGACTTCTCGGTGATGCGTTCTTTCGACTACTACACCGGGCTTGTCGTGGAGGCATACGCGCGCGGTGTCGGGCTTCCGCTCGGTGGGGGCGGCCGCTACGACGGCGTGCTGGCAGCATACGGCGCGCCCACTCCGGCGGCCGGATTCGCGCTGGGACTTGAGCGCATCATGATCGCGCTCGTGGAGCAGGGCCAGCGCGTGGACGTGCGTGGGCTCGACGCGCTCGTGGGAGGCGACCCCGCGCTGGCGCTTCCGACGGCGCGCAAGCTGCGTCGGTTGGGGAAGCGGGTCGCGCTTTCGGCGGCTCTCGGCGAAGAACTGGTTGCGGAGGCGATACGCTTCGGCGCGCGCGAAGCGATGCTGGCGCAGCCGGGCGGCAGATTCTGCACGCTGGATGCGGCGGGCAAGCCGATTCTGCGCTTTGAGGAAGAAGGGGGGCGCTAAGATGGCAAACGGATGCGACATATGTGCGATGCGTCCCTTACGCATCGCGGTCCCCAAGGGCGCGCTATTCGCCGAAAGCGTGGCGGCGCTCGCTGCCGCGGGGCTGGACACGGCCGGGCTTGCCGAGCCGGGCCGCTCTCTCATCGTGCGCACGCCCGACGCCGAGTACGTGATCGCGCGCCCCACGGACATTCCCGTCTACATCGCCTACGGCGGTGCCGATTGCGCGATCGCCGGCAAGGACGTGCTCGTTGAGGCCGGCCTCGACGCAGTCGAGCTCGTCGACCTCGGTTTCGGAGGCTGCCGCTTCATCGTCGCCGAGCCCGAGGACGCAGCCGCAACCGTTGCCGAGCGGGTGCGCCACCTCGGCGTAGTGCGCGTAGCCACCAAGTATCCCAACATCACGCAGGCGTACTTCGACGCCCAGGGCGTGCAGGTCGAGATCGTGAAGCTGCACGGCAACATCGAGCTCGCGCCGCTCATCGGCCTTGCCGATCAGATCGTCGACATCACCGCGACCGGAACCACGTTGCGCGAGAACCGGTTGCGCATCGTGGGCGAGGTACTCGAGTCCACGGCGCGCTTCGTGGGCAATCCGGCGGCGGTTCGTACGGATCCGCGCGTGTACGTTCTCGCGGATGCGCTTGCGTCCGCTCTCGAAGGAAGGGCCCAGTCATGATGCGCAAGATCATCCTCAGGCGCGGTCAAAGCCTGACAGACGCCAACCTCGCGCGAAGTGGCGGCGTCGATGCAGAAGTCCTCGGCGTGGCGGCACGCATCGTTGACGACGTGAAGGCGCGAGGTGACGTCGCGCTTTCCGAGTACACAGCCACGTTCGACAAGGCCGACATCAAGACGTTCCTCGTCACCGCCGAGGAAATCGAGGCGGCGCTGTCCGCCGTCGAACCGGCGTTTCTTGAGGCGATTGCGCTCGCGGCCGACTCGATCGAGGACTTCCACCGCCGACAGATCCCGCAGTCTTGGTTCACCGCGCAGGAAGGCGGCGTGTTCCTCGGCCAGAAGGTGACACCGCTTGCGCGCGTAGGCATCTACGTGCCGGGTGGGCGTGCGAAGTACCCCTCCAGCGTGCTGATGACCGCGATCCCGGCGATGGTCGCGGGTGTTGGTGAGATCGCGATGGTCGTGCCGCCTGCGGCAGACGGAAGTGTGAACCCGTACACGCTGGCCGCCGCTGCGAGGGCCGGCGTCGACGAGATCTACAAGGTCGGTGGCGCGCAGGCTGTCGCCGCGCTTGCGTACGGCACCGCGCAGATACCGCGCGTCGACAAGATCGTCGGCCCCGGCAACGCATATGTGACCGCCGCGAAGAAGCTCGTGATGGGTGACGTGGGTATCGACATGCTTGCAGGCCCCTCGGAAGTCCTCATCCTCGCCGATGAGACCGCCGAGCCGCTGTTCGTGGCTATCGATCTCATGGCGCAGGCCGAGCACGACCCGCGCGCGGCGACCTACCTCGTCACGACCGATCCCGAGTTGCCGGAACTCGTCGAGGATGCGCTCAAGGCGCTGCTTGCCGAGTCCCCGCGCGGCGAGATCACCGCGCGCTCGCTTGCCGATAACGGCCTTATCGTCGTGTGCCCCGATGTCGCCGCCGCGCTCGAGGTATCGGACTTCATCGCGCCTGAGCACCTTGAGGTGCAGATGGCCGACCCGTTCGAGCTGCTCGGCGGCATCCACAACGCGGGCGCGATCTTCCTCGGACCCTGGACGCCCGAAAGCGTGGGCGATTACGTCGCCGGACCCAACCACGTTCTGCCCACCGGCGGCACGGCACGTTTCTCAAGCCCGCTGTCGGTTGACGACTTCGTGAAGAAGTCGAGCGTTCTGTCGTACAGCTTTGACGCGCTTGAGGCCGATGCCGAGACAGTGCTCGAGATCGCTGGCAAGGAAGGCCTCTGGGCGCACGCCCGTGCGGTTTCGCTTCGCCTCGAGGCGGTGGCCGAGATGGCCGGAGACGAGCACGACGCGTACGAAGAGGAACTCGACGAACTGACCGACCTGGAAGAGGAAGGTGGCTCATAGATGTCGCCTATCCGTCCGTCTCGGCCGGAGCTTGAAGCTCTGACACCCTACGACGCTAAGGAGCTCAAGGCCGAGGTCATTCTCGCGAGCAACGAGAATCCCTCGAACCTGCCTAAGGCGATCCTCACGAAGCTGGCAAAGCGGCTGCCGGAATTCCCGTTCAACCGCTACCCTGACCCGACCGCCCATGAACTGCGCGCCCTCATCGCCGAGGCCAACGGCTTGGACTCCGAGAACGTCCTTATCGGCAACGGGGGAGACGAGCTGATCTTCAACCTGCTGCTGGCATGGGGCGGGGCTGGGCGCAAGCTGCTCGACATGCCGCCGACGTTTTCGATGTACGGCATCGATGCGCAGGTGACAGGCACTCAGGTCGAATGCATCCCCCGGCTTGCGGACTTCTCCGTCGACCAGCAGGCGGTGCTTGAGCGGGTCGCCGAGGGTGACATAGACCTTGTCTTCCTCGCCAACCCGAACAACCCAACCGGCGGCCTGACCGACGAGTCGTTCCTAATCGAGCTTCTGAATTCGACCGACGCGATCGTGCTGGTCGACGAGGCGTACTTCGAGTTCTCCCGTGTCACCATGCGACCACACATGGCGCGCCATGACAACCTGGTCATCTTGCGCACGTTTTCGAAGGCCTTCTCGATGGCCGGACTTCGCCTTGGGTACCTTCTGGCCAGTCCCGAAGTCATTCAGGAGCTCCTGAAGGTGCGCCAACCGTACTCGGTCGACTCGTTCTCGCAGATGGTGGCCACCACGGTCTATCGCGAGCGGATGATCTTCGAGCAGGACATTCACGACCTCGTGCGTGGCCGCAAGGCACTCATCAAGGGCCTCTCGGCGATGGGCGGGGTTGAGGTCTTTCCCAGCCAAGCCAACTTCGTCCTCTTCCGCGTCGAGCATGCGGGCGCCTTGTGGCGTGATCTGTTGCACAATCACTCGGTACTGGTGCGCGACTTCTCGCGCGCGGAGGGACTTGAGGACTGTCTGCGCGTGACATCGGGCAGCGATGCCGAGAACCGCGCGTTCCTCGCGGCGATGGAGGACTGCCTAGCGCACCGGAAGAACGGCACAAACGGCGGCGCATGATGAGCGGAGAGGACGGCACCAGGATGGGACGCATCTCAACAATATCCCGCGCGACCCGCGAGACCGACATTGCGGCCACGCTTGACCTCGACGGGGAGGGGCGCGTGATCGTGGTGACCGGCGTGCCGTTCTTCGATCACATGCTCGACGCCTTTGGGCGCCATGGGCTCTTCGACCTCACGGTCGCCGCGTCCGGGGACTTGGACGTCGACGCACACCACACGGTTGAGGACGTCGGCATCGTGATGGGGCAGGCGATCACGCAAGCACTGGGGGAGCGCACCGGCATCACGCGGTTCGGCTCGGCAACGGTGCCGATGGACGAGGCGCTCGTGCTGGCCGCAGTCGACATTTCCGGCCGCGGGCAACTCTGCTGGGCCGTCGATCTGCCGATCGAGATCATCGGCACGTTCGACACCACGCTTGCGAAGGAGTTCTTGGTCGCGCTTGCCGCCAACGCGGGGCTGACGCTGCACGTGCGCTCGCTTGCGGGCGAGAACTCGCACCACATCATCGAAGCCGCGTTCAAGGCGGTCGCCCGCGCGCTCAAGGACGCGGTCGCGCTCGACCCGCGCGTGGTCGGCGTGCCCTCCACGAAAGGCAGCCTGTGAGCCCTCGCATCGCCATCGTCGATTACCGCATGGGCAATCTGCGCAGCGTGCAGAAGGGCTTCGAGCACGCCGGGATCACCGACGTGGTCGTGACCGACGATGCCGCCGTGATCGCGGCCGCCGACGGTATCGTGCTGCCGGGCGTAGGCGCGTTTCGCGACGCGGCCGCCAACCTGCGCGCGAGCGGTATCGAAGACACGCTGCGCCACCGCATCGGTCAGGGGACGCCGTTTCTCGGCATCTGCCTGGGGATGCAGCTACTCGCCGACGTCGGCCTCGAAGACGGCGAGTGGGTGGGGCTTGGCCTCGTACCGGGCACATGCGAGCGCCTTCCGGGCGGCGTGAAGATCCCGCACATCGGCTGGAATACCGTGGAGTATCCGCGCGAAAGCCCGCTGTTCGACGGCATTCCCGAGTCGACGGCGTTCTACTTCGTGCACAGCTACCGGCTGGCACCGCAGGATTCGGCCGCTATCTCCGGTTCGACTGAGTACGGTGTCAGGTTCGCCTCGGCCATCCAAGTCGGCAACATCCACGCTGTCCAGTTTCACCCCGAGAAATCGTCCACCATGGGCCTGAAGCTGCTCGCCAACTTCGGCCGCCTTGCCGAGGAGTTCGCATCGTGATCGTTTTCCCCGCAATCGACATCCTCGGCGGCCGAGCAGTGCGCCTGGCGCAAGGTGACTACGATCGCGTCACCGTCTACAACGAGGATCCTGTCGCGGCGGCACGCCAGTTCGTGGCCGACGGCGCCGAGTGGATCCACGTCGTTGACCTCGACGGTGCGCGTGACGGAGTGCCCGCCAACATCGCTGTGGTCGAGCGCATCGTCGCCGAGACAGGCGCTCGCGTGGAGGTGGGCGGCGGCATCAGGTCGCTCGACACGCTTGCGCGACTGGTCGTCGCCGGAGCCGGGCGCTGCGTGCTGGGCACGAAGCTGGCGACGGACCCGGCGTTCGTGCGCGAGGCCGTCAGTCGCTTCGGCGACGCGGTCATGGCTGGCATCGACGCGCGCGACGGGTTCGTGGCGGTCGAAGGCTGGCGCGAGGGCACGGCTACGCGGGCGAGCGAACTTGTCGGCGAACTGCGCGACCTTGGCGTGGCGCATCTGGTCTACACCGACATCTCGCGCGACGGCATGCAATCCGGCATCAACGCCCCGGCGTATGTCGGAATCGCGCGCACCGCCGGTTTCCCGGTAGTGGCGAGCGGCGGCGTCTCGACCCTTGACGACATCCGAGCACTCGCTGCGCTTGAACCCGGCGTGATCGAGGGCGTGATCGTGGGCCGCGCGATTTACGAAGGCGCATTCACGTTGTCCGATGCGTTTGCGATTGCGGTCGCCTCATGCTGATGAAGCGCGTCATACCCTGCTTGGACGTCCACAAGGGACGCGTCGTCAAGGGCGTGAACTTCGTCAACCTGCGCGACGCCGGCGACCCCGTCGAGATGGCCGCGATCTACGATCGCGAGGGCGCCGACGAGGTCGTCTTCCTCGACATCACCGCCAGTCACGAGGACCGCCCGACGATGCTCGAGGTCGCCACTCGTACCGCCGAGGAGTGCTTCATCCCGTACACAGTAGGCGGCGGTATGCGCACCGCAGCCGACATCCGCGCGATGCTCTCCGCCGGCGCCGACAAGATCTCGCTTAACTCGGCGGCCGTTCGCGACCCTGCGCTCATCACGCACACCAGCCGCATCTACGGCTCGCAGTGCATCGTGGTAGCAATCGACGCGCGGCGTATCGCGGGCGACCGCGACCGATGGGAGGTCTTCATCAACGGCGGACGCATCAATACGGAGATGGATGCGGTCCGATGGGCCGAGGAGGCCGAACGTCTCGGCGCGGGTGAGATCCTCCTTACAAGCATGGACTGTGACGGGACGAAGACAGGCTACGACCTGGCTCTGACACGGGCCGTGACGCGGGCCGTCAACATTCCGGTGATCGCGTCCGGCGGAGCCGGAGAGCTCGACCACTTCGCCGAGGTCTGCGTGGAGGCCGATGCGGATGCCGTGCTGGCTGCGAGCGTCTTCCACTTCGGAACCTACACTGTGCGCCAGGTGAAAGAGGCGATGGGGCGTGCCGGAATACCTGTAAGGCTGTAGAAGCGCTGCTGATAGACTGCTCTATACGAAGACATCACCAAGGAGCTGCCACATGGCTGATCGCGAACACGACCTTCTCGGCATCGACGAGATGACCTTCGACTCGGCCGGCCTGATCACGGCCGTCGTGCAGCAGCACGATACGCGCGAGGTGCTGATGGTCGCCTACATGAACCGCGAGGCGCTCGTCGAGACGATCGAGACCGGCAAGACGTGGTTCTTCAGCCGCAGCCGGAATAGGCTGTGGATGAAGGGCGAATCGAGCGGCAACACGCAGGACGTCGTCGAGATCCGCTACGACTGCGATGCCGACTGTTTGCTGGTGCTCGTCAACCAAGTCGGCGAGGGCGCGTGCCACACGGGCGAGCTCTCGTGCTTCTATCGGCGGCTTGCGCCGGGCATCGGACACGTCGCGCTCGATGTGCCCATACGAACGGCAAGCAGTGCATTCGGCGAGGTTATCGACGGGCTGTGGGACGTTATCGAGTCGCGCCGCGGCGCGTCGCCCGATGAGAGTTACACGGCGCGGTTGCTTTCCGGCCATGAGGACAAGCTCCTCAAGAAGATCGCCGAGGAAGCCGGCGAGGTGATCATGGCTGCCAAGGATGGCGACCGGGAGCACTTGCGGTACGAGATCGGCGACGTGATCTACCACTTGCTCGTGGTCATGGCACGCAACGATCTCACGCCCGCCGACCTCGCCGAGGAACTCGCTTCGCGGCGGAAGTAGTGGGCACAATCGTATCGGACGCCAATGCGTGAAAGGGAGATGCGATGAGGTTCAAGGACATGCCCAAGCTCCCACTGGTGCTGATCGCCGCGATGTTTCTGACGGGCGCGATCGTCTACCCATCGATGCCCGCGCAGATACCGATACACTGGGGGCCCACAGGTCAGATCGATGGTTGGGCGGCGAAGTCGTTCTGGAGCGTATTCCTGACCCCACTTATGGCTATCGGGCTCTATGTGCTCCTTTGGCTGGCTCCGTATCTTGACCCCAAGCGAGCAAACGTCATCCGCTCGAAGCAGTTCTATTCGATCGCCATCGAGTTGATCACCGGCCTAATGGCTGTAGTCTTCGTTGGGACAATCTTCGCAGCACAGAACCATGCGCTCCCGATGACATCGATCATTGAAGTTGCGGTCGGCATCATGTTCATTGTGCTCGGCAACTACATGGGCCGAGTGAAGCGCAACTGGACGATGGGTGTGCGCTATTCATGGACGTTGTCGGATGACACCGTGTGGGCGAAGACGAACGTGCTCGGCGGGCGGCTGTTCATGTTGGCTGGCGCGCTCGCGGTCGTTGGTGCGTTCTTGCCGCCTGTGTGGGGGATCGTGCTTCTGCTGATTCCGGCGCTGGGCCTCGTGCCGATCACCTACGTGTATTCGTGGGTGCTCTACCGCAGGCTGCATCCCGAGGAGATGACGCCGCCGGAAGACAAGCAGGACCGGTAGTAGGGTGCGGAGCGGCGGCCTGGAAGAATACGGTCCGAGAGGCAGTTGTGCTTCGCAGGTGAACAATGATATCCTCGCCCCTAACCGAACACGTTACCTGTGACGGGGAAGAGTATTTCAGCACCAACGCGATAGAGAGCCGGGGACGGTGGAATCCTGGCGCAAGGTTCTGAAGGAATGGGCCCCTGAGGTATTGGCACAAAGGTCTCAAGCGACTGATTAGTGCCGACGGATCCTCACCGATACAAGAGGCTGGGTATGAAAGGCGATGGCCGCCGGAGTACCCGTTGGACCAAAGTGGGCGCGCCGATTCCTCGGCGAGTCAACAAGGGTGGTACCGCGAGAGCAAGCTCTCGTCCCTTGACGGACGAGGGCTTTTTGTATTCTCAGGCAAAGATGGAAAGGAGGCGCATGATGATACTGCCGAGCAGAGACGAGTTCGCGCGTCTGGCTGCCGCCTACGACGTGGTCCCGGTCGCCCGCGAAGTCTATGCGGATCTGGCCACGCCGATCAGCGCCTTCATGGCGCTCGCCGAGGGCGCCGAGCATGCGTTCCTCCTTGAGAGCGTCATCGGCGGCGAGCGGCTCGGGCGCTACAGCTTCCTTGGCGTCGGCGACCGCGAGGTCATCAGCGCCCGCGGTCATGAGGTCGTGATCGAGAACGGCGGCGTGCGCGGCGAATACGCCGAAGACCCGCTGCGCGTCGTGTCCCGTGAACTGCAGGCAGGGAGTGTCGCGCGGGTGCCGGGGCTGCCGCTGTTCGTTGGCGGCGCGGTGGGCTATATGGGGTACGAGACGGCCTCGAGCTTCGAGAAGGTACCGCGGCATGACAACGACATTCTCGGCGTGCCGGACTTCACGTTCATGTTCGCCGATGTGGTCGTCGCCTTCGATCACGCTCGGCGCGTTATGCAGGTCATCGCGCCCGTGCGTCCGGGCGGCGCGCCCGACATCGCCTACGATGCCGCGCTCAGGCGTATCGACTCGTACCTGCGCCGCATCGACGAAGGCCCGCGCGGTGCGGAGCTCGGCGCGTACGGCGTCGAAGTCGAGGTGCCGATCGAGGCGCACACCTCGCGCGAGGAGTTCGTCGAGCAGGTGAAAGCCGCCAAGGAGCACATCGTTGCCGGCGACATCTTCCAGGTGGTGCTGTCGCAGCGTTACTCGGCGCCGTTCTCGGCGGATGGGCTCGATCTGTATCGCGTGATGCGGGCGGTCAACCCGTCGCCTTACATGTTCTACGTGCGCACACGCGACGTGACGCTCGTCGGTTCAAGCCCCGAGCCGCTGGTGCGCGTTGAGAACGACACCGTGCTGACGCGCCCGCTTGCTGGTACGCGCCCGCGTGGCCTCACCGCCGCCGAGGACAGCCGCCTGCGCGCGGAACTGCTCGCGGACGAGAAGGAGCGCGCCGAGCATGTCATGCTCGTGGATCTCGGCCGCAACGACCTCGGGCGCGTGAGCGCGCCGGGGACGGTGACGGTCGACGAACTCATGCAGGTCGAGTACTACTCGCATGTCATGCACATCACCAGCAATGTGACAGGGACGCTGGCTCCCGGCAAGGACGCGTTCGACGCTCTTAAGGCGACGTTCCCGGCGGGTACGGTCTCCGGCGCCCCGAAAGTGCGTGCGATGGAGATCATCCGCGAACTGGAGCCAGAGGCGCGCGGCCCGTACGCGGGGACGGTCGGCTACTTCGGCCTCGATGGCGCGATGGACATGTGCATCACGATCCGCACGGTGGTTCTCGTGAACGGTCGCGCGTATGCGCAGTCGGGCGCGGGGATCGTAGCGGACTCCGACCCTGAGACCGAGTACGAGGAATGCATACACAAGGCGGGCGCCATGCACAAAGCACTGCGGCTCACCGCCGGCATGAGCTCCAGCGACGAGGGAGCGAAGAGATGATCCTCGTTGTCGACAACTACGATTCCTTCACCTACAACGTCGTCCAGCTTCTCTCCGCGCTTGGCTCGGCGGTCGAGGTGCGACGCAACGACGCCATCACGCCTCAGGAGGCACTCGCGCTTGGCGCACGCGGCATCGTGATCTCACCGGGCCCGGGAACGCCTGCGGACTCCGGGATCTCGCGCGACGTGATCCGTCTTGCGGCGAAGGAGGGCGTGCCGCTTCTCGGCATCTGCCTGGGACATCAGTGTATAGCTGAGGTTTATGGTGCGACCGTATGTCGCGCGCTCAAGCCCGTGCATGGCAAGACCGCCGAGATCCATCACGACGCGCAGGGCATCTTCGCAGGCGTGCCGAATCCGTTTACGGCGACGCGGTACCACTCGTTGTGTGTGGATCCCGCGTCAATCCCGGCGGAGGCGATCGAGGTGCAGGCTACCACGCCCGACGGCATCGTGATGGCGCTGCGCCACAAGACGCTGCCGATCTTCGGGGCGCAGTTCCACCCCGAGAGCGTTCTTTCGCCCGAGGGAGCGAAGCTGTTCGCGAACTTCCTCGACATGGCAGGCGAAGTACCGCTGACCAGTGGGGTGTCCGGTACCCCAGGCCTTGTCGCAGCCGTTGGTGGCTCTGCGCGTGCAAGCGCCGGAACCGCCGAGATCACCTCGGCAGCGGGCGCCATCGCTCGCGTCGCCTCCGGGGCCTCGCTTTCCGAAGACGAGGCGCACGTGGTGATGACGCAGATCATGGACGGGCAGGCCACGCCATCGCAGATCAGTGCGCTCATCACCGGGATGCGCATGAAGGGGGAGACGGTCGACGAGATCGTGGGCTTCGCTCGCGCAATGCGCGAGTGCGCTACGCCTGTTCGTCCCGCGGTGCGCGGCTACATCGACACCTGCGGGACCGGCGGCGACGGCCTGCACACCTTCAACATCTCCACGACCACTGCCTTCGTGGTCGCAGGCGCGGGCGTTCCGGTGGCGAAGCACGGTAACCGCGCGGTCTCCTCGGCGGCGGGGAGTGCGGATGTGCTCGAGGCGCTTGGGGTCGACATCTCGCTGTCGGCAACCGATGTGGCGCGCTGCATCGACGAGGTAGGTGTCGGCTTCCTGTTCGCTAAGTCGCTGCACGCGAGCATGCGGCACGCGGGGCCGACGCGCCAGGAGATCGGCATCCGCACGGTGTTCAACATCCTCGGTCCGCTCACCAATCCCGCCGGCGCCAAGCGCCAGCTGCTCGGCGTATACGACCCGCAGCTCGCGCCCTTGATGGCCGAGGTCGCCGGTCGCCTAGGCGCCGAGCGGGTGCTCGTCGTCAACGGCCACCCGGGCATGGACGAGGTCTCGGCGAGCGGGATCACCACGGTTGCGGAGTTCGACATCGCCGTCGGCATCGTGCGCACCTACGAGGTCACGCCGGAAGCCGTCGGCCTGCCGCGTGGCACGCTCGCCGATCTCGCGGGCGGAGATGCCGCCGAGAACGCGGCGATCACGCGGGCAATCCTCGGCGGCGAGGCCGGCCCTCGGCGCAACGTTGTCCTCATGAACGCCGCCGCCGCACTCCTGGCAGCCGGCAAGGCCGCCGATCTTGCTGAGGGCGTGGCGCTGGCGCGCGAAGCGATCGACTCCGGACGTGCAGTCGGCGTGCTCGATGCGCTCGTTGCGACTTCGCAGCGCCTAGGCGCTGCTGAGCGCGCAGCCGCAGACGCGGCGGGGGCGTCCGCGTGAGCTTCCTCACCGACATGATCGCACGCAGGAGCGCCCGGATCACCGCCGAGTTCGGCGGCCTCTCGGCGGCTGACCGCGAGCGTCTCGCATGTTGCGGCCGCCCGGTACGCGACTTTGCCGCGGCGCTGCGGGATCGCACGGATGTCGCCGTCATCGCCGAGGTGAAGAAGGCCTCGCCGAGCGCCGGTGCGATCGCGCCGGACTGCGAGGCGTCCAAACAGGCGCTGCACTACCAAGACGGTGGGGCAGCGGCTATCAGCGTGCTGACGGAGCCGGAATCGTTCGGCGGCAGCTTCACGGATCTCTCTGATATCGCGGACGCGGTCGACATCCCGGTGCTGTGTAAGGACTTCGTGGTCGACCCGGTGCAGTTGTTCGTCGCTCGCGGCCATGGCGCCGACGCGATCCTGCTCATGGTGGGCGTGCTCAGCACCGGAATCGCCGAGTACATCGACATGGCGGCGACACTCGGCCTCACGCCGCTGGTCGAGGTCATCGACGAAGCCGAACTTCAGATCGCTCTGGCCGCAGGCGCGAAGATCATCGCCGTCAACAATCGCGACCTGCACACACTCGTGGTCGACTCGGATGCTGCACGCGATACGATCGCGGCAGCGGTTCGCGCGGGGGCCACGGTGGTCTCGGCGAGCGGAGTTAAGGGTCGAGTTGATGTTGAGGCTGCCGCGAGGGCGGGAGCGAAGGCGGTTCTTGTCGGCGAGACGTTGATGAGGGCGGAGTACCCGGAGGACGTGTTGCAGGAGTTGACGGGCGTTGCTCGATGGCCCGCGATCGAATAGGTAACCAACGGCGGACGATTCATTAGGCGATCAGTTACGAGAGGAGCTCGAAATCATGTCAGACCGGACAAGGTTCATGCTCGACGAGAAGGACATCCCCACGGTTTGGTACAACATCCAGCCGGATCTACCCAACCCGGTTCCGCCGTCGCTCGGACCTGACGGGAACCCAGCCACCGCCGAGCAGCTCTCGGTTCTCTTCCCGATGGAATGCGTGATGCAGGAAGTGTCGCAGGAGAGGTTCATCGACATTCCGGGCGCGGTCATCGATGTGTTCAAGACGTATCGTCCGTCGCCGCTGAACCGCGCGCTGCAGCTTGAGAAGGACCTCGGCCTCCCCGAGGGCGTCAAGATCTTCTACAAGTACGAAGGTGTGAGTCCTGCCGGGTCGCACAAGCCCAACACCGCCATTCCGCAGGCGTACTACAACAAACTCGAGGGCATCAAGAAGATCTCCACCGAGACGGGTGCCGGCCAGTGGGGCAGCGCTCTCGCAATCGCCGGTGCGCTTTACGGCATCGACGTCGAGGTCTTCATGGTCAAGGTCTCCTACGACCAGAAACCGTATCGCCGCAACCTCA
Organism: Coriobacteriia bacterium; assembly: GCA_013336165.1. Classification (NCBI taxonomy): domain Bacteria; kingdom Bacillati; phylum Actinomycetota; class Coriobacteriia; species Coriobacteriia bacterium. The sequence goes on along the minus strand of JAAXUF010000004.1, from coordinate 118,312 downwards.
TGGAGACCTACGGCGCCTCGGTCCACTCCTCGCCGACAAACCTTACCGACGCTGGCCGCCATGTGCTTGAGATGAACCCGGAGTCGACCGGTTCGCTCGGCATCGCAATCTCAGAGGCTGTCGAAGTCGCCCTTAAGGACCCCGGCACGCACTATGCGCTGGGTTCCGTCCTGAACCACGTGTGCTTGCATCAGACGATCATCGGCCAAGAGGCGATTCTGCAGATGGAGATGGCCGAGGCCGAGCCTGATGTCGTTATTGCCTGCGTCGGCGGCGGCTCCAACTTCGCCGGCATCGCATTCCCCTACTACTACCGCCGGCTGCAGGGCAAGAGCAAGACGCGCTTGCTCGCTGTTGAACCCAAGGCGTGTCCGACGCTCACTGCCGGCGAGTACCGCTACGATCTAGGCGACGAGGCCGGCATGACTCCACAGATGATGATGTACACGCTGGGTCACGACTTCGTGCCGGCGGGGATTCACGCCGGCGGGCTTCGCTATCACGGCGATTCTCAGCTGGTTTCGGCGCTCATGCACGAGGGCGAGATGGAGGCCGTTGCGGTGAATCAGGTCGCATGCTTCGACGCCGCGGTGCAGTTCGCCCGCGCCGAGGGCATTCTGCCCGCACCCGAGAGCTCGCACGCAATCCGCGTTGCGATCGATGAGGCGCTCGCAGCAAAGGCGGCCGGTGAGGACAAGACGATCCTGTTCTGCCTGTCGGGTCACGGCCACTTCGACCTGTCAGCTTACCAGCAGTACCTGTCGGGAAGCCTCATCGACTACGACTACGCCGCCGGCTCGACGCTCTGCGAGCCGGAATAATAGCCCTAGCCGGGGCTCAGGAGAGGACCCGATGTCTCGCCGAACGCGAATCAAGATCTGCGGGATCACCCGCGCCGAGGACGCCGCTCTTGCTGTGGCGGCCGGAGCCGACGCGATCGGCGTCGTCTTCGCGCCTTCGCCACGGCAGGTCGACGTGCTTCGCGCGGCCGAGATCTTCTCGGCGGTGCCGCCCGCAGTAGAACGCGTCGGCGTCTTCGTGAACGCGCCTGCCGAGGAGGTTGCACGCGCTGTAACGCTGTGTGGCCTCTCGGCGGTGCAGTTCTCCGGGGACGAGTCGCCGGAGAACTGCGCTGTCGCGCCTGCGTCCGTCGTGAAGGCGTTTCGGGTTGGCACGGAGTTCGATACAGCCCAGCTGGAGCCCTACCGGGGGCACGTTGACGCACTCCTTCTCGACACGTATGTGGCGGGGCAGGCGGGCGGTACCTCGCAAACGTTCAGCTGGCATACCATCGGCGAGCTGCCCGGTTGGGCTCCTTTCTATGTTGCGGGCGGCCTGAACGCCGGAAACGTGGGGGAGTGCATCGCGGCGCTCCATCCGTTCGCCGTCGACGTCTCCTCTGGTGTCGAGTCGTCGCCCGGCGTCAAAGATCCTGAGAAAGTGCGTGCACTTTGTGCCGCCGTGCGTGCGGCCGACCGGAAGGAAGAATCACGATGAGCGAGCTGTTCCCCTCAGCCGGAAGCGTCTACTCGGGACCGGACGCAGCCGGCTTCTACGGCCCGTACGGAGGGCGCTTCGTGCCCGAGACGGTGGTTCCCGCCCTCGAGGAGCTTACCGCGGCCTATGAATCCGCTCGCCTCGATCCCGCATTCGTTGCCGAACTCGATCTGTTGCTGCGCGACTATGTCGGCCGCGCCACGCCGCTCTACCGCGCAGACCGTCTCGCCGAGGCTGTGGGCCTGGCGGCCGTGTATCTGAAGCGCGAGGACCTGTGTCACACGGGGGCGCATAAGATCAACAACACGCTTGGCCAGTGCCTACTCGCCAAGCGCATGGGCAAGAAGCGCGTGATCGCCGAGACAGGCGCAGGCCAGCACGGCGTCGCAACCGCGACCGCAGCCGCGCTCATGGACCTCGAGTGCGCCGTCTTCATGGGCACGGAGGACATTCGCCGCCAGTCGCTCAACGTCTACAAGATGCGCCTCTTGGGCGCCGAGGTCATCCCGGTGGCCGACGGCCAGGGCACCCTGTCCGACGCCGTCACGGCCGCGCTGCGCCACTGGGTCGAGCGCGTCGAGGACACGTTCTATGTGCTGGGCAGCGCCGTCGGCCCGCACCCATACCCGATGATCGTCCGCGACTTCCAGAGTGTGATCGGCACCGAGATCATCGCCCAGCTCGCCGAGAAGCACGTCGAGCGCGTGGATGCTGTCGTGGCCTGTATCGGCGGTGGCAGCAACGCCATCGGCACGCTCTACCCATTCGTGGCGACGGTGCCTGCCGAGAAGCGCCCGCTGCTGTTCGGAGCGGAGGCCGCCGGGCTGGGTCTGGATACCGACAGGACCGGCGCATCGATGTCGCTCGGCACGCCGGGCATCCTCCACGGCTTCTACAGCTACCTGCTCCAAGACGATGCCGGCAATCCCCTCGAGGCGTATTCGATCTCGGCGGGGCTCGATTATCCGGGGGTCGGACCCGAGCACGCGTTCTTCAAGGACGAAGGCATCGTTCGCTACGAAGCGGTCACCGACGCCGAGGCGCTCGCGGCATTCTCGCAGCTCACTCGTACGGAAGGCATCATCCCGGCCATCGAGTCGTCGCACGCGCTTGCGCTCCTGCCTCGCCTTGCGGCCGAACTTGGGCCGGAAGGCGTAGTCGTGGTCACGGTCTCGGGCCGCGGCGACAAGGACATCGACATCGTGCGCGAGGCCGGCCTGTGAGTCCGGGTCTCGCGCGAGCGTTCTCGCACGGCCGGCCGGCGCTCGTGGCATACGTCATGGGAGGCTATCCCGACCGTGCGGGATCGCTTGCGGCCCTGCGTGCGCTTGCCGAGGCGGGCGCCGATCTCATCGAGCTCGGTGTGCCGTATGCCGATCCGCTTGCCGACGGTCCGGTCATCCGCGAAGCCGCCGAGGTCGCACGCAGCGCAAACCCGGGCGGCTTCGGCCTCGCCGAGACCATCGATCTGGCCGGCGAGTTCATTGCGACCGCAGGTGCAGATGCGCCGCCCGTGGCGCTGATGACGTACCTGAATCCGCTGATGCGCGTGGGGATGCCCGCGGTGGGATCGGCGATGAGGGGGGCCGGGATCGGCGGGGTGATCGTGCCGGATCTGCCGCCCGACATGGCCGGCCCGTGGCTTGCCGCGTCTGACGGGATCGACACTGTGTTCTTGGCGGCGCCGACCTCAACCCCCGAGCGCCTCGCTCGAGTGGGCCAGGCTTCACGCGGGTTCGTCTACTGCGTGTCGACCACCGGCGTCACCGGCGAGCGAGCGGACCTGCCTAGCGAACTCGCCGATCTTGTCGTGCGGGTCAAGGCCGCGACGCCCCTGCCGGTTGCCGTAGGCTTTGGCGTCTCAACACCCGGGCAGGCAGCGCTTGTGGCCCGCATTGCCGATGGCGTCGTCGTTGGCAGCGCGATCGTCCGGCGCCAGGACGATCTGGACTCTCTCCGCAAATTCGCCGCCGAGCTCGCCGATGCGGTGCACGGCCAGTTCTTCGCTAGACTATAGTTTTGTGCGTCGACTATTCTGGGCAATGGCGGATTCTAGGGGCAGACAGAGCGAGGATTGCATGTGCACCACTCGATGAGCGTATTTGTGCTGGAACCATCGGATCGTTTCGATCGACGAGTGCTCCAGGCCGTCGATGAGGATGATGACGGGATGTTCGATGTCTTTGAGAGCTTCCGCAGCTTCGACGGTGAGAGGCTAGGGGCGTGGAAATCGCCCAAGATGTATCTATCAACGATAGGCGGATCGGGAGGTCGGCACGAGACCTATCCCGTTCGATTTCCGTGGGTGTTCGTTTTCGATCATGAGATACACAGGCGAATGGCCAAGTATCTGAGCCGCTGGGGTCAGATTGTGAGACTGAACGTGCAAGGCGAAAAAGCCTATTGGGCACTCAATGTTACCAACATTCTGAATGAGAAGGCATATGATCCATCCCGGTCAAGTGTGCGACTTGAGGGCGGTTTGATCGTCGAGGTTCAATCGCTTTGCTTTGATGATAGGTTGGTGGGGAAGAACGGGATCTTCAGACTGGCGTCTATGCCGACGGCTATCTTTCTTACCGAAGATGCTGTCCACGAGTTTGAAAGGGCCGGCTGTAGCCTGCCCGATTTGCGGCAGGTATCGAGGTGTCTTGACTCGTCCCCTGCTCTCTCAGATAGACCGATTGCTGAGATCTATGAGTGGGTGTCGTCCATCGAAACGGCGGCCCTACTTCTCATTCCGGACGCTGACCCAAGTGTCCGGCTTTCGATCCAAAACGGCGAATCCGTTGTTGACAAATGGAACCCGCTTGAGGGCGAGATACTCGAGAGGGAAGGGCGTCGAAAACTCAAAAAGACCGATTTTCCGTGCTTCTTTTGTCCTGCCATGTCTGAGCGAGCTGCGAAAGCGCTTGGTCCGCTTCTTGCCAAGTATGGAGAGTTCTTACCTGTGGTTTGTGGGGGTGAGAAGTATTTCATATTCAACGTGCTTGAGGTGCGAGATGTGCTTGACGAAAACGAGTCGGTAATGCGGCGTTTGCGCCCCAACGAGCCTCCATATCGAATCGACAAGTGGGCGTTCAAGACGGCAGGGCTGGGAGGTGCCGGGATCTTTCGGCTTCCCCGAAGGTCGATAATGGTACCGCAGATCTTCTTCACAGGTGCCGTGCTTGATGATCTTCTACAGCCCGAGCTGACTGGTTTTACGTATCAGCTGCTGTGGTCAGCCGAACAGCAACTAGGCCGATGATTGTTTCATCTACATCATGGAGACCGAAATGATTCCCGAACCCTACCGCGTATTCGCATTCCTCGTCGGTTTGGCCTTCTGGCTCGTCCTGGTCGTCGCCGTAACCATCGCCTACAGTCTGCTCGGCCGGCCGGCCAGACTGGCCGCGTGTCGTCATGACTCTTATGCCGCTTCTGGTCGTGGTAATCGCCTTGGTGACACTCGCGCTCACTTGGGACTCGATGCTCTCCGTCTCGGCAATCGCCGTGGCAATGATCGTCGTCGTGCACCTCTTCCTCACGAAGTGGCTAGAACTCAAGTAGGCTAAGAGAACGTTTGCGGCCCGAGGTCCGCAGTCGGGTTGCCACTCATCGATCGAGGAAGAGAGGCTACCACGGGGATCAACCGCACTCCGCTCACAGCAATCGGCGCCGCTTCTGTGGGCGTCGACGAAGGCGGCGCAGCAACAGGCTCAGGCACGGGTGCCACCACAGGCTGGATTACGGGTGCGGGTTCTTCGATGTTGTTGAAACGGCGCGCGACGCTGGCAAAGGTCCAGTTCTTGGTGGTCGACTGAGCCGGATAGCCCCACGTCGACTCTTCCATGGCGGCGTACTGGCTATGGCTGTCGTTGAGCCAGCCCGCAAACAGGAGGGCGTGCCCAGGGCTCGTGAGGATGGCGTCACCCGGCTGAAGCTCGTCTTTCGAGATGCGCTGCGAGTACGAACTCATAGAGTACGTGGTGAAGGAGGTTCCTGCGCCCCAGGCCATCGAGACGAAGCCTGAGCAGTCCTGCCGATAGCCTTCGAAATAGGAAGTTTGGCTGTAGCGGACTTGTCGATCGACCCACGATGTGGCTCGGGCGAGCACTTCATCGCGGGTGATTGCTTGAGCCGGAATCACTGCTCCGGCCAGTAGAACGGACACCAAGAGGGGGAGAACAAACAGGAGCCGGCGCATTCTCGCCGGCCGTCGTACAGACTTGAGGTGCTCCATTCGCGGGCGCCCTTCGCCGGGGACTAAGACGCCTCAAGGCCGTACTCGGCGGACGCAGCCGGAACCTTGAACCGTGCCGATCCGCCCGAGTCAATTCCGCAGTCTTAGCGTTGCGTGGGCGGCGGCCGAAGCGGTGAACAGCGATATTGATGCCAAACCTGGAAACGCCGCAGGTAAGTAGCGTTATCCGGAGGTGTTGAGACCGCTCGGGGAGGCGGTCTCAACCAAGCTAAGCGCTACGCGAGCCTGAGTCAGGTAGACTTATCATGAGTAATGGCCACAAGCTTCACGAGGCCGCCGAGGAACACGGGAGTAGCCGATGCGCGTTGCGCTCGCCCAGATCAATTCGACCGTCGGCGATATCGACGGCAATGTCGGCCGTGTACTTCACGCCATTCGACGCGCCGAGAAGGCCGGAGCACAGATCACGCTGTTCCCGGAACTCGTGTTGACGGGCTACCCTCCGGAGGATCTTGTCCACAAGGACCACTTCATCGACGAGAATCTGGCGGCGCTTGCAACCGTCGCCCGCGCATGCACCAAGCCTGTGATTCTGGGATTCGTCGATCGGGTTGACGGCATGCTCTTCAACGCCGCTGCGCTGTGTCAGGACGGCGACGTGGTGCGCGTCTACCACAAGCGCCGGCTCCCCAACTACGGAGTCTTCGATGAGCACCGTTACTTCGTGCCGGGCGACGCACCCGATCTCGCCGAGTTGGGCGGGGGCGTTTTTGCCACCACTGTTTGCGAGGACGTGTGGGTTCCCGAGCTGGTCGAAGAAGCCGCCGAACTTGGAGCTTCCGTTGTGCTCAACATCTCGGCGTCGCCCTTCCATATGGGCAAGGGACGCGAGCGCGAGGAGATGCTCATCGCGCGTGCGCGCGACAACGGCGTGTGGCTGGTGTACTGCAACCTTGTCGGCGGGCAGGACGAGCTCGTCTTCGACGGCCGCAGCGTCGTGATCTCGCCAGACGGCGAAGTGATCGCGCGCGGGAGGGCGTTCGAGGAGGACCTCGTCATCGCCGATTTCACGCCTGGAACCTGCGAAGGCGTGTCGCACTACCTGGCGCCCACGCTGGAGCCTGAGGCCGAGGTCTACTCGGCGATCTGTCTCGGGCTTGGCGACTACGCGCGCAAGAACGGCTTCACGGACGTGGTATTCGGACTCTCGGGTGGCATCGACTCCGCGTTGGTCGCGGCAATCGCCGCCGACGCGCTGGGCGCTGATCACGTCCACGGCATCCTCATGCCAAGCCGCTACTCGTCGGAAGGCAGCGTGAGCGACTCAGTCGCGCTGGCGGAGGCGCTCGGCATCGGCACGCTTGAGCTGCCGGTCGAGGGTCCGTTCTCGGCGTTCCTTGATACTCTGGCCGGGCCGTTCTCGGGCACACAGCCCGATGTCGCCGAGGAGAATCTGCAGGCCCGCGTGCGCGGCACGTTGGTGATGGCGTTGTCGAACAAGTTCGGGTGGCTTCCGCTGGCAACCGGCAACAAGAGCGAGCTCTCGGTGGGATACTCGACGCTCTATGGGGACATGGTGGGAGGATTCGCTCCCATCAAAGACGTATTCAAGATGCACGTCTACGAGCTTGCGAGATGGCGTAACACGCAAGGCCGCAGCCCCGTGATCCCCGAGGCGATTCTGGCCAAGGCGCCCTCGGCCGAGCTGCGGGCAGGTCAGGTCGATCAGGACTCGCTGCCGCCGTACCCCGTGCTCGATGAGATTCTGCGGCGCTACGTCGAGCACGACGAGAGCCGAGACGAGATCTCGGCGCAAGGTTTCGACGCCGAGACGGTCGACCGCGTTGTGCGCATGACCGATGTCGCCGAGTACAAGCGGCGCCAGGGGCCGATCGGCGTCAAGATCACGTCGAAGTCTTTTGGCAAGGACCGGCGCATGCCGATTACCAATGGATTTAACGGTTGACGTTCGCGCTAGGCGGTATCATGTACACCGTGTGCGCTTCAGTTCTGGATTCGCCTCCAACCCGATCCCGGAGACCGGATGCCCTTCACCGATATCGTCATCGTCACCCACGACTGGCCTCGTTTCGGCGAGGTCCTCGACCTTTCCTACGACGTTTTATATGGGCCATTTGGAGTCGCGCGCGATGCCGAATGGTACCACCCTGCGCATGGCAGCCAGTTCGCTGTGGCGCTCGATGAGGGCGGACGGATTCTGGGCACCGCACGCTTGCTGCCGGTGGCGGGAGGCGTCAGCCGTCAAGTGCGCCAGGTGATGGTTGCCCCGCACGCGCACGGCCAAGGGGTGGGCCGACTGCTGATGCAGACGCTCGAGGACCTGGCTCGCTCGCAAGACGCCGAGGAACTCTGGCTCAACGCACGCTACACCGCCTACGGCTTCTACGAGAAGCTGGGCTACTTCTTCGAGGGGCCGGAGTTCGCGAGCGAACTCACCGGTATCGCCCACCGCACGATGCGCAAGTCGCTGGCCTGATCGTGCCGATGAGCCTCGCTCGCTTCCATCCGCGGCCTGCTTCGCGTAACCTGTTCCATGGTTTCATACTGCGCCTTGGTGGCAATGTAGGCGTCATCACAAGTACTACGTCATCGATTCTCAAGGAGGACCCTTATGCCGAAGATCAACCGTGACCTTGTCCGCGTCCCGGCCGATGTGCCGGATGTCGCCGTCGACACCTACATCGGAAGCTATCTTGCCGCGACTCAGGGCACAGGCCGCCTGATGCTCTTCGCGTGCGACCAGAAGATCGAGCACTTAAACGACGACTTCTTCGGTGAGGGAATCGACGCGGCGGACTCTGAGCCCGAGCACCTGTTCCGCATCGGCGAGCAGGGCGTCATTGGCGTCCTTGCCGGCCAGCGCGGCCTCATCGCGCAGTACGCCGCTGACTATCCGGACATCAACTACCTCGTGAAGATGAACTCGAAGACGCACCTGGTGAAGACTTCGACCAATCCCGAGAAGCACCAGGACGATCCGTATTCGCCCCAGCTCTACGACATCCAGACGGTGCTCGACCTGCGCGACAACGGCGTCAACGTTGTCGGTATCGGCTACACGATCTACCTGGGCTCGGAGTACGAGTCGACCATGATGGCCGAGGCCGGCCAACTCATCGCCGATGCGCACGCCAACGGCCTCATCGTCGTGCTGTGGATGTACCCGCGGGGCAAGGCAGTCGCCAACGAGAAGGACGCGCACCTCATCGCCGGTGCTGCCGGTACCGCGGCCTGCCTGGGCGCCGACTTCGTGAAGGTCAACCCGCCCAAGGGTGACGACACCGCCACATCGGCCGAGAAGCTCAAAGAAGCCGCGCTTTCCAGCGGCCGCACCGGCCTTGTGTGCGCCGGCGGCTCGACGGTTGACGCCAAGACGTTCCTGACGCAGCTCCACGAACAGATCCACGTGGGTGGTGCCATCGGCAACGCGACCGGTCGCAACATCCACCAGCGCTCGCTGGATGAAGCCGTCCGTCTCACCAAGGCGATCAGCGCGATAACCTTCCGCGATTACGACGCCGACCGCGCACTTGCGGTGTTCAACGGCACGGAGGATTTCAAGCTCTAGATTCACACTCGACAAAACCGCCATGCGGCACCGTCCGGCCCTCCACAGGAAGCCTGGCGGTGCCGCAGCGGTTCTCTCGGGAATAGTAGACTCGTCGGTACATATTGAGTCGGAGGCAGGCGTACTCTATGTCGATCGCAGACTGGCTTTCCGCCAGGGAGAACAAGCGCTACACCCGCGTCGCTGAATCGCGCCCGGCCGCCGGCGGGGCAGAGGTTCCGGATGGCGTCTGGGTCAAATGCGAGAGCTGCAACAAGATCATCTACGAGGGTGAACTCGCCGACAATGCGCGCGTGTGCCCCGGTTGCGGCTTCCACTTCGATCTGACGGCGCCACAGCGCATCGAGCTCATAGCCGACGATGGCCTGTTCGCCGAGATGGACGCGGATCTCGTTCCGTGTGACCCCCTTGAGTTCGTTGCCCTGAAGCCCTACGAGGCGCAGGTGGCCAGCGCTTCTGAGAAAAGCGGCCTGAATGAGGCGATCATGACCGGTCGCGCCCACATTGATGGCCGCGAAGTCGTGCTGGTCGCGATGGATTTCCGTTTCATCGGAGCATCGATGGGGTCGGTCGTCGGCGAGAAAGTCGTCAGGGCCTTTGAATTTGCCACGAGAGAACGTATTCCTGTCGTGTGCTTTGCGGCATCGGGTGGCGCGCGTATGCAGGAAGGCATGCTCTCGCTCATGCAGATGGCCAAGACCAGCGCCGCCGTCCGCAGACATGCCGAGGCCGGGCTGCTCTACATCTCCATTCTCACCAATCCCACGTACGGCGGGGTTACCGCATCGTTTGCGGTGCTTGCCGACGTCCTGCTCGCCGAGCCGGGCGCGCTTATCGGCTTCTCCGGTCAGCGCGTGATCGAGCAGACCATCCGCCAGAAGCTGCCCAAAGGCTTCCAGACCGCCGAGTTCATGCTCGAGCACGGTATGATCGATGACGTCGTGCCGCGTGGCGAGCTCAAGGCCCGCATTTCGCTGCTGCTTGGCTACCTAGACTCCGCCGAACCTTCCGCCGCAGGAACGAAAGGCGGTGTTCTCTAGATGGTGAAGCCGCGCTACGTTATGGATTTCGAGCGTCCACTCTTCGACCTCGAGAAGAAGCTCGAAGATCTGCGTCGCCTGAGCCTCGCCGAGGCACCCGAACTCGCCGCCGAGGTTGATTCGCTCGCCGCCGAAATCGCCAAACTTCGGATTGAGACCTACACCAGGCTTTCTCCGTGGGACCGCGTGCAAATCGCGCGTCACCCTGAGCGCCCCAAGACTCAGCACTATGTCGAGGCGCTATTCACGGATGTCATCGAGCTGCACGGCGATCGCCTCTTTGGCGACGACGAGGCCATGTTCGCAGGACTTGCCACGCTTGGTGAGCAACGCATCGCGTTTCTCGGCCACCGCAAAGGCAGCAACACCACGGAAAACATTCGCCGACACTTCGGCAGCCCGCACCCGGAGGGCTTCCGGAAAGCCATGCGCGTCATGCGCCTCGCCGAGAAGTTCGGTCTGCCGCTCGTTACCTTCCTTGACACGTTCGGCGCGTATCCGGGCATCGAAGCCGAGGAGCGCGGTCAGGCGTGGGCGATCGCAGAGTCCATCGAGCTTCTGTCCGGCTTGCGGGTGCCCATCGTCGTCGCCGATATCGGCGAGGGCGGTAGCGGCGGGGCGCTTGCAATCGGGTTTGGCGATCATCTCATCATGCTGGAGAACTCGTACTACTCGGTGAGCAGTCCCGAGGCGTGCGCGTCGATCCTCTACCGCGACTCCGGCCAGGCAGAGGCGGCGTCCTCCTGCCTGCGCATGACGGCACGGGATGTCTACGAGTTCGGCATCGCGGACGAGATCATCCCGGAGCCTCTCGGCGGGGCTCATCGTGATCCTAGCGGCGTGATCTCGGCGGTGGGTGTCGCCATTTCCGACGCACTCGACCGACTTTCGGGTACTCTTCCTGAAGACCTGTTCGTTCGCCGGTATGACCGGCTTCGCGACATAGGCGAGTACTGCAGACTCCCGGGGGAGTGAGCTCATGGCGGATATCCGATCCAGGATCGCGGTTCTGACCAGCGGGGGAGACGCGCCGGGCATGAACGCGGCGATCCGCTCGGTAGTCAGGTCCGGCATCGCGCGCGGCGCCGAGGTCATCGGCATCGAGCACGGTTTCGAGGGGCTGCTCGAGGGGCGCATGCGTCCGCTTGCGGTGAGCGATGTCGGCGGCGTACTCGACCGCGGTGGCACGTTCCTTGGCACGTCGCGCTCGGCACGCTTTGAGACTGCCGAGGGTGTCGCCCAGGGTGCCGAGGTTCTGCGCTCGGCAGGCATCGACGGCCTTCTGATTATCGGCGGGGACGGTTCCTACCGTGCGGCGGAGGAACTCCACTCAATCGGCGTGCGGGTCGTGGGCGTGCCGGGCACCATCGACAACGATGTCGCCGGCACTGACACGTCAATTGGCTTCGACACGGCGCTCAACACGGTGTGCGACGCCGTCAGCAAGATCCGTGACACCGCTTCGAGCCACGAGCGCACGTTCGTGATCGAGGTCATGGGTCGCAGCTGCGGCATCCTAGCGACCTACGCCGGACTCGCGTGCGGCGGCGACTGCATCCTGGTGCCCGAGGTGCCGTGGAGCATGGCCGAGGTCGTCGAGTGCGTCGCTGTGGGCACGCGCCGAGGCAAGCGGCATTCGCTGGTGATCCTTGCCGAGGGAGCCGGACACGCCTTCACCGTCGCCGAGCAACTCGGCGCGGCAAGCGGGCACGAGGTGCGTGCGGTCGTTCTCGGCTACGTGCAGCGCGGGGGATCGCCGTCGGCATTCGACCGCCTCCTCGCAAGCCGGATGGGCGCGCGTGCCGTGGAGGCGATTCTCGGCGGGGTGAGTGGGGTTGCCGTCGGGTTGCAGGCGGCCAACGTGGTCGCGTATCCGCTGCACGATGCATACGACACGCAGCATCTGCTGCGCACCGAGATACACCAACTTGCGCGTGTCCTGGCGCTCTAGACTGAAAGGCGTACCAGTATGTCCCTGAGCCGCTACGAGCTGTTCTCCCGAGTCGGCCGGGACCTGTTCCTTTCGGGCGCCGTGACGAGCCATGGCGGAAACCTGTCCGTGAGGGCGGGAGACAGCATCTTCATCACTCGGCGCGGCTCGATGCTGGGGCGCCTGGCAGAGGGAGACCTCGTCGAGACCTCGATCGATGAGTGCGACGTCGACGCCGAGTGCAGCCGGGAACTCGTGGTACACCGGGCGATCTACTGTGCCACCGGCGCGAGGGCGATCGTGCACGCGCACACTACGCACACGATCTTTCGTTCGCTCATCGAAGACGACATTCGGCCCATCGATTCGGAATCGCTCTACGTGATCGGTGCGTCGGTCCCCGTTCTGGCGCCACGCCGCACGATCGCGTCGCCTGAGGCCGCCGAGATGCTCGCCACTGCGCTGCAAAACGTGAGTGTTGCGGTGCTGCGCTCGCACGGTCCCTTCGCGATCGCCGACACGCTCGAGGAAGCGTTCTATCGCATCAGCGCGCTGGAGGCGTCGTGCCGGGTGCTCGATCTGCGGGACAGTGTGGGGCGCGAACTGCGCTAGGGGCGTGCTCCCGCGAACACCGCATCCAGCTCACCGATGAGCGTCGATTTGCGCGCATCGGCGGCGAATGATCCCTCGATAGCGTTCCTGCCCAAGGCGTGGAGATCGTCGCGTGTGAGCCCAAGCTCCCGGGTCGCTGCCAACAGGTTGTCTCCGATGTAGCCACCGAAGTACGCGGGATCATCCGAGTTCACGGTCACTCGAACGCCGGCGTCGAGAAGCGCCTTCAGCGGCGAATCGGCGATGGTGGGCGTCACCCGTAGCTTGAGGTTTGAGAACGGGCACACGGTCAGAGCGACACCTTCGCGGACCAGCCGGGCTACCAACTGCGGATCCTCTACAGAGCGCACGCCGTGGTCGATGCGCCGCACCTTCAGTACGTCGAGCGTCCGCGTCACGAGATCGGCGCCACCTTCTTCGCCGGCGTGGGCGACACACAGGAGACCCAGTTCGCGGGCGAGGGCGAACACCTCCGCGAACTTCTCGGGAGGGTTGCCGATCTCGGCGGAATCCAGGCCGACGGCTGCGATGCGGCCGAGCCATGGTTGAGCCTCACGCAGGGTGGCCTCGGCGCTTGCGGCCGGCAGGTCGCGTAAGAAGCACAGGATGAGGCGGCTGGTGATGCCGAACTCACGCTCTCCCTCGGCCAGGCCGTCGAGGATACCGGCGATAGCGGTGTCGAACGCAACGCCGCGGGCGGTGTGCGTCTGCGGGTCGAAGAACGGCTCCACGTGGCGGACGTTGTCGCTTGCGGCGCGGCGAAGGTAGGAAAGCGTCACGTCGCGGAAATCCTCGCGCGTGACGAGAACCGCACAGCTCGCGTAGTAGATGTCGAGAAACGACTGCAGATCTTCGAAGTCGTAGGCTGCGCGCGTCTCCTGAGCGTCGGCGAACGGCACCTTGACGCCGTTTCGGCGGGCGAGTGCGAGCATCTGCTCGGGTTCGAGCGTTCCCTCGAGGTGGACGTGCAACTCGACCTTCGGCATCGCCGAGACCAGAGCGGCGAGGTCGGCATTGCGGTCAAGTTCAGAACTGCTCACTGCTTCTCCTCGATCTCGGGAACCATCCTGTGTGAAACGTATACCCTACCTGCCGATGGGGAGTGACTGTGCCCGCATACACCCAGCGAAAGATACTCGTCGCCTACCTTACGACGAACGGGCTCTTCACGCTCGCGTCATCCCTGATATGGGCGGTCAACACCATCTTCCTCCTTCAGCGCGGCGGGCTGACGATCTTCCAGGTGATGCTTGTGAACACCGCGTTCACGGTTGGCGAGTTCATATTCCAGGTTCCCACGGGGGTGATCGCCGACACGATCGGCCGCCGAGCATCCTACCTTCTGGCCATCGGTACGCTGGTGGTGTCGACTCTGCTGTATGTCGCGGTGCCGATCTTCGGTTGGGGGCTCCTTGGATTCGTCCTCGCCAGCCTGCTTCTGGGTCTTGGGTTCACGTTCCAGATCGGCGCTGTTGACGCGTGGATGGTCGATGCGCTCGACCACGCCGGCTGGGAGGGTTCGAAGAACCGCGTGTTTGCCTGGGGACAGATGGCGTTCGGCACGGCCACGTTGGTGGGCAGCCTGCTGGGCGGGTTTCTCGGCCAGGTTGACCTTGTGTGGCCGTATCTCTTGCGCGCGGCGGCGCTGGCTGCGGCCTTCGCGCTCGTCACCGCACTCGTGCACGATTCCGGCTTCAAGCCCAGGGCGTTGCACGTCTCCAACTTCCGAGAGGAGACGCGGCGCGTGTTCTCGGCGGGAGTGAAGCTGGGCTGGGGGAGCCCGGTCCTGCGACCGCTGCTCTTCACCTCGTTGCTTACGGGGATCTTCGGCATCTACAGCTTCTACTCATGGCAGCCGTATGTGCTGGAGCTGCTCGGGAAAAACTATGTGTGGCTACTCGGGATCGTGCAGGCGGTATTCTCGCTTGCGATGATCGGCGGGAACCTGCTGGTCCGAGTTGTGGGTTCGCGCATCGCGAATCCGGCGGGTGCGACCAGGGTTCTCGCGTTCAACTCGGCGGCCGGCATGGTGATTGCGGCATCGATAGGGCTGGTGGCGGTGGTGACGCACGCGCGAGGCGTGGGCCCGGCGCTGGTGGCGATTGGCCTGTGGCTCCTTTGGGGAGTGCTCTTTGGACTGAGTGGTCCTCTGCGCGCAGGGTTTGTCAACGAGCACATTCCTTCCGCCGAGCGAGCCACGATGCTTTCGATCGACTCGCTCTTCGGCGACGTTGGCGGCAGCGTGGGTCAGCCGGCGCTGGGCTACCTGTCTGGTCGCTTCGGAATCTCGGCGGGGTGGCTTGTCGGCGCGCTGTTTGTGGGAGCTGCGGCCCCGTTCTACGTGCGCGCGGGGCGCGCGGCGGGCGCAGATCCGGCGGGAGAATCGCCGGTCTCCTCGGATACTCGGCGGTAGGCCACGACGGCATCCGATGCGTTATCGGAGCCAGTCATGAGATCGGCCTCCCGGGATGAAACGTGGTGGGCGAGGTGGGAGTCGAACCCACACGACCTCTCGGCCAAAGGTTTTTGAGACCTCCGCGTCTGCCATTCCGCCACTCGCCCATATCGGCCACCGAGCATGAAGCTCGGACACCGTCGGTCAGTATAGCGTGTCGGACTGGGGCATGTCCCACGTCTCGTCAAGCCGATTCTGCGATTCCCCGTAGTCCTCGTCGTCGAGAGCGCGAAGTGAGCTGTTCTCCATGCCAAGCTCGACGATCCGCGCCACCAGCTGCAGTCCGTCAAGTGTCTGCTCGGGGAAGCTGCCCGACTTGCGCCAAATACACAGCACATTCTTGAGATGGCCTTTGACTCGAAGCGGGACAGCGAGTGCCGTCGAGCCGTCACCGAATGTTGACAGGGTAAGGGGAGTGCCTCTGCCCACAGTCTCGATAGACGCCCTCATCACGGCGTCGCGCGCAGCTTCGCGGTACTCCTCGTTTCTTACGGACAGTTCGAGATCGGCTCCGACAACTGCGGATGCGTTGGCGCCGAAATGCTCGGCGACCTGGCTCAACAGTTCCCGAAGCCCCTCGTCCTGCGGGTGAGTGACCATGATTTCCGCGGCGTGCTGAGCGAACGCGAACCGGTCGACGGAGGCCATGATCTCGGCGCGAGCCTGCAGAAGTTCAGCATACGAGTGCTGCAGCTTCAGTTGGAGACGGCGTTGCTGGTCGGCGAGATAAATGACGATTCCGAAGACGGTGGCGACGCTCAAAGCCCGAACCCAGTTGTCGCTGAAGATCCAGAAGGAAGGCACCTCTACTCGGGCAATCAGCATGAACACCAACACACCCGAAACTGCGGTCAGAGCGAGGATGACGAAATACGCGATCAGGTTGAGCTGAGATTCCCGCTCCAGTAGAGGTGAGACTTCATGCTCCATGGATGCCCCTCGGTCATTGGCGCAGCGCTCCGCCCCCGGTCTTCTATCGGATTGTATGCTTCGCAGACCTGTTTCGTCTTCCCTCCGCGCGTATACTTCTTCTATGACTTCATCCGATCTCATATCGGCCTACCCTGAAGACGTCCGGGTCCATTTGCGAAATGCTGCCGCGAACCTGCAGCTCATTGCCGACATGGGCTATGGAGACTTCGCGCTGGCGGTGCTTGGACCGGACGAACTTCTCACCGTCGCGGCTGACGCGCGCCCCAGCACGGCCGTGGCGCCGTTTGCTTCCAGCCGCAACGGCAAGACGCTCGATCGCCAGGAGGAACCCGAGGCGTACGAGGCGCTTGCATCGAAGCGTCCGGTCTTTGGCGATCGGCGCAGGGTGGCGCGCGGCATCAAGTACGGTACCGCGGCGTGGCCGATCGGCACCCCGGAGCCTTTTGCCGTGGTCATCCGCGACCTTGCCGAGGCGGTCGCTGAGTCGCCGGGTGCGATGGAGAACGCGTTCATGGATGCCGCGGAGGAGCTGCTCGAGGCGCTGAACTCCGGGCCGCTCATGGACTATCGAACCGGCGGGCCGTTTGCGACCACACGTCGCGCCGGCGATGGTGTCATGCGCGTGAGCGGCGCGGGCCAGGTCACCTATGCGAGCCCCAACGCCGTGAACATCATGCGCTTGTCCGGCGTCGAGGGAACTCTGAGAGACTCCAAGGCCACGATCCTTCCGGGAGCGGGCATCGCAATTGTCCCCGTCCTAGGCGGCAATCGTGCGATGGCGACAGACGTGGAGGTGGGCGGGCGTGTCTTCGAGTATCGCACGATCGCCCTTCCCGCAGGCGCTCTGGTCCTCGTCGAGGACAGAACCGAGGCTCGTCGGCGCGATCAGGAGATCAAGGTCAAGGAAGCGACCATCCGAGAAGTCCACCACCGCGTGAAGAACAACCTGCAGACCATTGCGAGCCTTCTGCGCATCCAAGCACGCCGCAGCGAGTCGGTCGAGACGCGGCACGCCCTCGCCGAGGCGACAGAGCGCGTGAGTTCCATGGCGGTCGTGCACGATCTGCTCGCCGGAAGCGACAAGGAGTGTGTCGACTTCGCCGAGGCCGCCCGCACCATCGTCGGGCTTGTGAGCCGGGGGATTTTGGGTGAGGGGAGTGCGATCACAGTATCGGTCGAAGGCGTCACCGGTGACGTGGATGCGCATACCGCGACCGCACTTGCGCTGGCGGTGGCCGAGCTCGTGCACAACGCGCTCGAGCATGGCATCGCGGATCGCCAGAGCGGGCACGTCGAGGTCGTCATGCGGCGCGTTCCGGGTGAGCTCGTGATCACCGTGCGCGACGACGGCGCGGGGCTGCCGGAAGGCTTCGACCCGGCCACCTCGGCGAATCTGGGCTTGACGATCGTGCGCACTGTCGTCGAGGACGATCTGCGCGGCACGCTGACGTTCTCGGGCGGCCGCGGCACGACCGTCACGGTGCGCGCACCGCTGCCTGATCTGGCCCACTGCGAACCTAAGCCGTCTGCGTTCGACACTCTGGAGGACTGATCGAGTGCGCATTCTGATCGCCGAGGACGAGGCGCTCATCCGCATGGACCTGCGCGAGATGCTCGAAGAAGAGGGGCACGAGGTCGTCGGTGAGGCGCGTGACGGCGCCGAGGCCATCGAGTTAGCGCGCAGGCTGCACCCAGACATCGTCTTCATGGACATCAATATGCCCAACGTGAGCGGCATCGAGGCCGCCGCGGTGCTCGGCGAAGAGCGTCTGGCTCCCGTGGTCATGGTAACCGCGTTCTCGCAAGCTAGTTATGTGGAACAGGCGGCGGCGGGCGGTGCGATGGGCTACGTTGTCAAGCCGTTCTCGCGTGCCGACATACTGCCGGCGATGGCTATCGCCATCTCGCGTTACGCCGAGACAGTCTCGCTTGCCAACGAAGTCGCCGACCTCGCCGAGCGTCTGGAGACTCGGAAGCTTGTCGACCGCGCGAAGGGGATTCTCATGGCACGGGGGGCGAGTGAGCCCGAGGCGTTCAAGCGCCTTCAGAAGGTCGCGATGGACAAGCGAAAGACGCTTCGGGAGATGGCTGAAGCGGTCATTCTCGCCGCAGAAGCCGAGATCTAATTCTAGAAGGCAATCTTGCGAGTTTGGCTTATCATAGTAGGCATATTGTCATATATGCCAAGTAATAGTAGACTCCATGGGTGCCATACGTAGAAGGGGACCACATGGATTCCACGGATCTCACCATTCTGAAAACACTTGCCGCCGATGGCCGCACTACGTTTACAGATCTCGCCGCCAAGATCGGGCTTTCCGGCCCGTCTACGGCGGATCGCGTGCGACGCCTCGAAGAGCGCGGCGTCATCACAGGATACTCGGCTTCGATCGATCCTGCATCAGTCGGTCTCGATCTCTGCGCCTTCGTCTCTCTGACGCTGTCGCATGGCGCCGACAAGGACGCGTTCCTCACGGCGCTTGAGGCGATTCCCGAAGTGGTCGAATGCCACCATGTGACCGGTGAGCACGACTACCTGCTCAAAGTCCGCTGTGACGGTACTCAGGGGCTCGAGAACCTCATCAGCGTGGCGCTGAAGAACATCGGTCCGGTGGATCGCACGCATACGACAGTCGTGTTGTCGTCGCCGATCGAGCGGCCTCTCGTTCCGTTTGCCGGGTAAGTCGTTCAAGGACATGATGCTCATCGGACTCTTCGTGCGCACCTTCGTGATCGGTGCGGCCATCGCGGCGCCGATCGGCGCCATGGGGATGCTCTGCATCCAGCGTACGCTGGAGCGCGGCACGAAGGCCGGCGTGGCAACGGGCCTCGGCATCGCGACTGCCGACGGCCTCTACGCCGCGCTTGCGGCTTTCGGCGTGACAGCGGTTTCCTCGGCGCTGGTCTCCTGGCGCATGCCCCTGCAAGTTGTGGGAGGGTGCGTGCTCGTCTGGTTCGGACTGCGCTCGATGCTGCGCCCTGCCGAGAAGCCGGGATCCGGCGAGGCTGTCGCAGACTCGAACGGGGGTATCGGCAGTGCCGCGCTGTACGGCTCGGCTGTGGGGCTGACGCTCGCGAATCCGATGACGATCATGTCGTTTGTCGCAGTGTTCGCCAGCGCGGTGCTTCCTGCCGGCAACGGGACAACGTCTGCTGCGGTGGCCACGGCCGGGGTTGCCCTCGGCTCACTGGCGTGGTGGGTGGCGCTGATCATCGGCGTTTCGCTGGTGCGCGTTCGTGTCGGATCGCGCACTGTGGCGGGCATCAGCCGAGTGTCGGGGGCGGTGCTGGTTCTGTTCGGAGTTGTGGCAGTGTGGGGAGTGCATGTGGGCTGATTGCCATCCGGTGTATATGGCGGCAAGATCCCAGATGTCAAGGAGCCTTTGACGCAACAAGGGACATGCCGGGCCGCCGGCGTTTCGCAGACGCTTCCAGTCTTGCGCGCTTGGAAGGCACCCACTCCATGGACCTCGCCGATTCCGTCGAGGCAGTTGGATAGGCCTTGCCCCAAAGAAATGCCGAGTCTGGCACCTGATGCAGACAAGCTGCAGGGCCGCCGCCGCTGCATACTTGCCTGCGATTCTGGCCGCGATGGTGCTCCGGGCTCAGTTGATGAGTCCGCCATCCGACTTGCGGTTCTTGCTTGAGGCGATGCTGATAAGATCCTGTCGCGAATGGACCCCTAGCTTCTGGTAAATATGTGAGACGTGAGTCCGAATGGTCCCTTCCGACAGGAACAACTCCTCTTGGATGAACGGCAAGCTACGTCCCTTTGCGAGAAGACAGAACACATCCTTCTCTCGTGGCGAGAGATCATACTCTGCCGCCAACTCCTCGCAGTAATCGGCATTTGAAGCATCCTGCTGTTCCCACGCGCTCCATTTGTTGTCCGCCGGCTCTGTGCTCCTTACCGAGTACAGAGCGGTGACGATGACCAACACATAGGCGGCCACGAGCATGATCGTGTTGGGAAGCGGCGCGGCGTTTTCGAATACGAATAGCCAGAAGAGACTCAGAGAGTACGTGAGAGTGAAGGTCGCGCCGAGTACCCTAGTGGCAGGGAAGCGAAGTACGCCTGCACTGGTCACCAGGACGACCCCGAAGAGCATCTGGTAGTAGCCTTCATTGAATACGGCAAAGACAGCCGTCACGAGCGCACCACGATAGTTGGGCAGAAGGAATGACAGGACGAGAAATCCGGCGATCGCGATGAGCATGGGTACTCGGTTAAGGACGCTCAACGGTTTGATCGCGCGCCGAGTTATCGTGACATATCCGACTCCGATGAAGATTGCCGTGCCGGCGCCGTAGACGAGTATCGTCTGTGCGAGCGGGACGGCGCTGATCATTCTGCTATCGCCCCAGATGCCACCGCTGCCCAGTGCCCGCAGGACGATGAGACCGAAGCCGAGAGCCGCAAGTTGCATGATCTGCACACGTTCGATGGCTGGCGGAGCCGGATTTTCCGTGACTTGGCTCTGGTCTTCGAGCATCTCCTCTACCAGGAAGAGAGCGGCGAGGGAGAGCAGGGGAAGCGCCACTGTGGCAAGAAGTGGCCATGGCTGCGGAAGTCCACTCGACAGAAACAGAGGCATGACAAGGCGTAGCGCACCCGCGCCCATCAGAATGATGCTGATAGTTCGAACGTCTCTGGTGGCGACCAGTGCCCGATACCATGCCAAGAGGAACCACGCATATCCCAAGCCCATCAACGCGCACCCCGGCACTGCGAGGTTCAAGGGGCGGACCAAGGTCTGATGATAGGCCAGCAGCGACATACCAGTGCCGGCCAAGAGCACTGGCGGCATGACCAAGCGGAGTGACAAATGATGGTTGTCGATCAACCCGGGTCTGAAGATGCCGCTCAGCATCACCACTATGATCGCCGACAAGAAGGCGATGCGCCCAAACGGCAGCGGTTCCGCGTCTGGGGGCAAGGTAAGAATGCTGCTGTAGCCGACGAGCTGAAACCATATGCCGATCGAGGCGAACCCCAACGTCAGCACAGTCATTGTTCTCAATGATATGTGCCGAGACGGCACAGGCTCACGGTACTTCATGAACTCTCACAGTCTCCTCCATGACATGTGCGACGCTGAGTCTGCGATGGCGAAGTGAGCATAGCAGATTCCCATTTGAGACAACTCATCCGTTTCATACGAGGGTAAGTCCAGACCTCAGACCAGAACTAGAGGATCCGGATGATGTGGATGTTTCTCTCACTGAGCAGAATCGAGTCTGTCAATCAGGAGAAAACGTGGGGCGCGCCTGGAAGGGGGTGTGTGCGCGGTAGCTCCTCTTGAAAGAAGGCTTGCTGACTAGGATGAATGGGAGAAGCACATGTTTGAGAATGGGATCGAACGACGGAGCTTCATCAAGACCGCAGCAGTTGCTGGTGCTGTGCTGGCTGGCGCGAGCGTGTTGGGCGGTTGCTCAAAGAACACGGCGGCCGATGCTGGGGGCATAGCGTCAATCAAGTGGGACAAAGAAGTCGACGTCCTGGTGGTCGGCTCCGGCACGGCCGCAATGGCTGCAATTGCCGCAAAGGATGCCGGCGCCAAGACGGTTCTCATTATCGAAAAGGGTGATCTGTTTGGTGGAACCACGGCGATCTCCGGAGGTGCCATGTGGATACCGAACAACTACGTTCAGAAAGCTAAGGGTATAGCTGATACACCGGAAGATGCCCGCAAGTACATGGTTGCTGTCACCGAAGGACAGTCTTCTGATGAGTTGATCGACTCTTATCTCACAAACGGGCCGAAGATGATGGAATGGTTCAGGGACAAGTTCGGATACGAGTGGGTGGCAGCGACCGCTCCGGCGATGTTCCAAGACTACTACGAATTCCCAGGCTTCCGGCCATTCGGGCGCACAGTCAATATCGTCGGAAGCGATGGGAAGAAGACATCAGGTTCCGGAGCATGGAAGCTCATTCGTGGCATCGTTGACAAACTCGGCATCGAAGTGATGATGCCGACCGCTGGCAAGAAGCTCTATACGGACGCGACTGGTAGGGTAGTCGGCGTTGAGGCGACGGGTGCGGATGGCAAGAGCATCAACATCGGGGCTAAGGCCGTGATCTTGGGCACGGGCGGATTCGACTTCAACAAAGACATGCGCGTCGGTGATCTGCGAGGACCGATCCAGGGTAGCGTATCGGTTCAGACCGACACCGGGGATGGTCATGCGATGGGTATGGCGATCGGTGCTGATTTGCGCAACATGAACTCCTGCTGGGGACTCCCGTTCTTCGTAGTGGAGCCGGACAAACTCAAGGGCGATTGTGACTGGCAGACGTATCGCGGCAAGCCGGGGGCTGTCGTCGTAAACAAGTACGGTGAGCGCATCGGCAATGAATCGTCGGCATATCAGGTGTTCAACCGCGCGTTTTGGGAGTACGATACCGGCCGTTTTGAGCTGCGGAATATGCCCGCATACTGGATCTGCGATTCGACCTTCGTACAGAATTACCCTCTGCCTCCCAGCTACACCGACAAAGGTGTCGTTCCTGCCTACATGAAGAAGGCGGACACGCTTGAGGGCCTATGCAAGGCTCTCGGCATCGACTCTGCGGGCTTTGCCGCCACCATTGCGGCCTTCAACACGAATGCGAAGAATGGTGTCGATCCCGTCTGGCATCGCGGTGAATATGCCTTTGACCGGAATACCGGTGGCGATCTGACGGGAAAGCGTACTGACCTGAAGAATAACTGCCTAGCGCCGATCGAGAAGGGTCCGTTCTATGGTGCCCTTTACGGTCCGGGCACCTGTGGCACCAACGGCGGGTTGCGCATTAACGGGAAGGCTCAGGTCCTGGACGTGTGGGGCAAGGTCATCGCGGGGCTCTACGCCGTCGGGAACACATCTGGCTCGGTAATGGGTGCCGGTTATCCCGGCGCTGGTTCATGTGTTGGCGCTGGGTCGGTCATGGGTTTTGTTGCCGGACAGCATGCGGCCACGCTCTGACACCGAGTTGAGTGACAAGTCTGAGCGGCGATGGAGCGGGCCGAGCAATCGGCCCGCTCCTCTTCTTGCGATGAGGATGTTGTTGCGGGTGATGTTCCCTCTTGGTGTTTTCCGGTATCTCGCGGGCCGCGCACCGCGCCCGCTCGAATACGCACACCCTGCCTTAGAACGGATACGCGGCAAAGAATCGATTCCGGGTACACTACTCGTGCGTCAACGCGATTCACTGTCGCTTTGCGCTGTCCCGGAGATACTCTGTTTCCACCACATTTCCTCCCCGCACTACCCCCATGCTATACTCCGCGCACGGTACAAAGGCGTACCGAATCCAAGAGACGCGAGCAACGGCGCTCGCTTGACCCCACAAGGGTTGAGCGGGTGTTTTTCGTTTCGCCGTCTCTTGAGATCCGGTCGTGATTGGAAGGTGTGCGCGCATGAAGGAGTTCGCGGTCTTCTGGGGGTGCACGATCCCCGCGCGGTTCCCGTTCATCGAGAAGGCCACGCGTGTGATGTTTGACGACCTCGGCGCTCAGGTTCATGAGCTCGCGGGTCATACCTGCTGCCCGGAAGGGACGCTGGTCAAGGCGAACGACCCCGACACGTTCTACACCGCCGCCGCGCGCAACTTGGCGCTCGTCGAGCAGGCCGGCCTGGACGTCGTCACCCCATGCAACGGGTGCTACTCGACGTTCAAGGAGGCGCAGAGTCACCTCAAGACTCACTGGCGCGAGCGCGACGTCATCAACGAGCGTCTTGAGCGCGAGGGTCTGCATTATGGTGGCGACCTCCAAGTCATTCATTTCGCCGAGTGGCTCTCCGATGGTCTCGGCGCGGGCGTTATCGCATCCGGCGCCAAGAAACCGTTGTGGGGCATGCGCATCGCCGTCCACTACGGCTGCCACCTGCTGCGTCCGCAGCCGGCCGTGCGCTGGGACGACCCGCTGCATCCCACTAAGGTTGAGGCGATTGTCTCGGCGTTGGGGGCGAACGTTGTCGACTACACCACGAAGATGCAGTGCTGTGGCGGAGCGCTCGACCGCGTCGGGGAGCGCGACAGCTCGCTCGCATTCTGCCGCCGGAAACT
Organism: Coriobacteriia bacterium; assembly: GCA_013336165.1. NCBI lineage: Bacteria > Bacillati > Actinomycetota > Coriobacteriia > Coriobacteriia bacterium. The sequence goes on along the minus strand of JAAXUF010000004.1, from coordinate 94,017 downwards.
GAACGACCTCCAGAACAACCAGGTCGACGCGCTCGTGGTCGTGTGCCCGAGCTGCTTCCAGCAGTTCGACCTGAACCAGGCCGCCATGCAGCGCGCCAACGAGAACATTCACGTCCCGGTGCTCTACCTCTCCGAACTCATCGCGCTGACCTACGGGCACACGCCCGAGGAGATCGGCCTAGACATGCACCGCGTCAGCGTCGACTCGTTCCTGAAGAAGTGGAACGCGCGCGCCAGCGACAAGAAGCGCATCGCCCAGAACTTCGACGTGGCGTTGCTCGGCAAGTGCTTCAACTGCTCGGCATGCAAGGACGACTGCCCGGTATGCAAGGTCGACACGACCTTCAAGCCTACCGAGATCATCGGCCAGGTCCTGCGCGGCGAGATCGACCAGGTCATCGAAGACGGCCAGATCTGGAAGTGCGTCGAGTGCTACACGTGCCAGGAGCTGTGCCACTCAGGCATCGGCATGGCCGAGACTTTCCGCAAGCTTAAAGAACTCGCGATTGCCGCCAGCAAGGGGCCGGAATCGGTGCCGCAGTCCTACAAGATGTTCATGGAGACCGGAACCCTAGGTAAGCCGAGGGAGTCCGCCCGCAAGAAGCTCGGTATGGGACCACTGCCGGCTAGCGGGGGCGACGCCATGGCACGCCTCATGGCCGAGCCGGAAGATACGCATAAGGGAGCTGAATAGATATGTCGTACGAACCTCTGTTGGAGAGGATGCCCACGAGTCGGCCGGCCGCGCTTTCCGGCGAGTTCTCCTTCGGCGAGCGCCCGCGCTATGCTGAGGAGGCGTCCTTCAAGATCCACGGCGGATGCGGCTTGATGGGCATCTGCGATGAGTCCGGCACGCTGATGAGCGGGATCGAGGCCATCAAGGCCATGGCCGTGCAGCGCGACCGCGGTAACGGCCTAGGCGGCGGCTATGCCGGCTACGGCATCTACCCGGAGTTTCCGGACCACTACTGCTTCCACATGATGTATCACGACGCAAAGGCGAAGGAGGAGACGGAAGGCGTCTTCGATCGCTACTTCGTTGTCGACCTCGCCGAGCCCATGCCCACGCGTCCCGTGAAGGGCATCAGCGACGCGCCGATCCTGTGGCGCTACTTCCTACAGCCCGATCCGCACAAGCTCGAGAACTCCGAGATGACCGCCGACGACTACATCGTCCACACGGTCATGCTCATCAACTCGAGCGTCGACGGCGCGTTTGTCGCGTCGAGCGGCAAGAACATGGGTGCCTTCAAGGGCGTTGGCTTCCCCGAGGAGATCGGCCACTACTACCTCCTTGAGGAGTATCAGGGCTACACGTGGACCGGTCACAACCGTTTTCCGACCAACACTCCCGGCTGGTGGGGCGGCGCACACCCGTTCACGCTGCTCGACTGGTCGATCGTGCACAACGGCGAGATCTCGAGCTACGGCATCAACAGCCGCTACCTCGAAGCGTTCGGCTACAAGTGCACGCTGGGCACCGACACCGAGGTGGCCGCGTATCTGTTCGACCTGCTGCTCCGCCGCCACAAGCTGCCGCTCGATCTGGCCTGCAAGGCGCTCGCGAGTCCCTTGTGGACCGAGATCGACCGCATGCCCGCCGAGGAGCAAGCCGTAATGCGCAGCATTCGCGCGGTCTACGGACCCGCGATGCTCAACGGTCCGTTCGCGATCGTGCTCGGCTTCAACGGCGGCATGGTGGCGCTGAACGACCGCATCAAGCTGCGGCCGCTCGTCGCTGCGCGCCAAGGCTCGCGCCTTATGGTCGCTTCCGAGGAATCGGCTATTCGTGAGGTGCTGGAGGCCCCCGATTCCGTCTGGGCGCCCAAGGCCGGTGAGCCTGTCATCGCGCGCGTCAAGGACATGCCATGGCCCATCCACGGAGACCTACACCTCTCGGCGGGCGAGGTTTCCTGCGCGGTCACCGGTGTTGCCGATTCCTGCGAGATAGTTGAGGTGAGCTGACATGCCCACAAGCCTCATTCAGCCCGAGTTCCGGGTCGAGATCGACTACAACAAGTGCCACAAGTGCGGTCGCTGCGTTCAGCAGTGCGGCTGGGGCGTGTACTCGTTCAACGAGCGCCCGTACCCCGATGACAGCAAGTGCCGCGCATGCCACCGCTGCGTGACGTACTGCCCGGCGCACTGCATCACGATCAAGAAGAACGACCTCGCGCTGCGTGACAACGCGAACTGGTCGCCCGAGCTTCGCAAGAACGTGTGGCGTCAGGCCGAATCCGGCGGCGTCATGCTGACCGGCATGGGCAACGACAAGCCGTATCTGAAGATCTTCGACCACCTCGTGCTTGACGCGTGCCAGGTGACGAACCCCTCCATCGATCCGCTTCGTGAGCCGATGGAACTGCGCACCTACCTCGGTCGCAAACCCGACAGTGTGGAGGTCGAGGCCAACGGCGAAGGCGGCTACCGCCTGAAGCCGGGAAGTGGCGTCGAAAACAACGTGAAGCTCGACACCCCCCTCATCTTCGCGCCGATGAGCTACGGTTCCGTGTCGCTGAACGTCCACAAATCGCTTGCGATGGCAGCCGAACGTCTCGGCATCCTCATGAACACCGGTGAGGGCGGCCTCCATGCGGACCTCTACCCCTATGGGAACAACGTCATCGTGCAGGTGGCTTCCGGTCGCTTTGGCGTAAGCCCCGAGTATCTGAACCGTGGTGCTGCCATCGAGATCAAGATCGGCCAGGGCGCCAAGCCGGGCATCGGCGGGCACCTTCCCGGCGAGAAGATCAACAAGGAAGTCTCGACCACCCGCATGATCCCGCAGGGAACCGACGCGATCTCGCCGGCTCCTCACCACGACATCTACTCGATCGAGGACCTGCGCCAGCTCATCTACTCGCTCAAGGAGGCTAGCGGCTACAAGCCTGTCGGCGTCAAGATCGCAGCGGTGCACAACGTGGGCGCCATCGCGTCGGGCGTCGTGCGCGCGGGTGCCGACTACGTCTACCTCGACGGCTTCACCGGGGGCACCGGCGCAGCTCCGGCGATCATCCGCGACCATGTGGGCATCCCGATTGAGATCGCGATCGCAGTCGTCGACCAGCGCTTGCGAGAAGAGGGGATCCGCAACCAGGCGTCGATCATCGCGGCCGGCTCGATCCGCTCCTCGGCGGACATGGCGAAGGCGATCGCGCTGGGCGCCGACGTCGTGGCGATAGGCTCGGCGACGTTGATGGCGCTCGGGTGCCACCTGTGCCAAGGCTGTCACACGGGCTGCTGCTCGTGGGGACTCACCACCCAGAAGCCGGAACTGACGCGCCGCCTCGATCCCGAGTGGGGCGCCGAGAGGCTCACCAACTTGGTGCATGCGTGGAGCCACGAACTCCAGGAGATCCTCGGCGCGCTGGGCGTGAACGCGGTCGAGTCGCTTCGCGGCAGCAGGGAGCGCTTGCGTGCCGTTGGTCTCGACAAGCAGACGTGTGACATTCTGGGCGTCAAGCCCGCGGGCCTTTAGAGGGGAGTGACGAGGCTATGACAGTGACAAAGCCAACGGGCGGCCCCGTCGAAGGTTACGCTTGCGTCGAGCCGGCTACGGTTCGCGAGGGCGATACCGTCACGATGGACGTCAAAGGAGTGTATTACCGGCAAGTTAACGCCGCTGTGCGGGCGGCTTTTGCCGACGGAGCCACCAAAGTCGTGCTCAACAACGTGAACGGCCAGCGCTACATTGGCACCGGCGTTCGCGGCAAGAATCTGTCGATCGAGGTGCACGGGACTCCCGGGCAGGACATGGCGATGCTCATGGACGGCCCCACGATCGAGGTGTTCGGCAACGCGCAGGACGGTGTGGGCAACACCATGAACGCAGGCAAGGTCGTGATCCACGGCGACGCGGGCGACGTGCTCGGCTATGGTATGCGCGGCGGCAAGCTGTTCATTAAGGGCGACGTCGGCTACCGAGTCGGCATTCACATGAAGGCCTTCGAGGAGCTTCGGCCGATCGTGGTGTGCGGCGGCAAGGCCCGGGACTTCTTTGGCGAGTACATGGCGGGAGGGCTGCTGGTCCTGCTCGGCATGAGCAAGGACGCCGAGCGCCCGCTCGTGGGCGGCTACCTCGGCACTGGCATGCACGGTGGCACGATCTACGTGCGTGGGGAAGTCGAATCGTGGCAATGCGGCAATGAGGTCGGTGTGACCGCTGCGACCGAGACCGATCTGGCCGAGCTTTCTCCCGTGCTTGCCGAGTACTGCGCGGACCTGGGGATGGACCTCAAGGAGGTGCTGTCCAAGCCGTTCACAAAGCTCGCGCCTCTGAGCCATCGGCCTTACGGGAAGCTGTATACGAATCTGTGAGAGGCGATTCCTGCGGGAGCCGCGAATCGTAACACCATCGAAACATAGAATGACTACTCTGTGGTAGATGGCTCGAATCGATCCGTCTGTCGACGCGCCGTCCGGCACGTCAGGAAAGGGAGGCTACACATGGCACCAACGTTCGATAAGGACTATGTGCTCAAGACCGTTGAGGAGCGCGACGTTCACTTCGTGCGCTTCTGGTTCACCGACGTGCTCGGCATGCTGAAGTCGTTTGCCGTCACCGACACCGAACTCGAAGGCGCGTTCTCCGAGGGTATGGGTTTCGACGGCTCCTCGATCGACGGTTTCACCCGCCTCGAGGAATCCGACATGGTGGCCTACCCGAATCCGGAGACCTTCCAGGTCATCCCGTGGCGTCCGTCCGCACAGGGCGTCGGCCGCATGTTCTGCGATATCGTCAAGCCTGACGGCACGCCGTTCGAGGGCGATCCCCGCTATGCGCTGAAGCGCGTGCTCAAGAAGGCCGCCGACATGGGTTACACCATGTACGTTGGTCCCGAACTCGAGTTCTTCTACTTCGCCGACGATCAGGACACCGAAGTTCTCGATCAGGGTGGCTACTTCGACCTGACTCCCCTCGACATCGCATCTGACCTTCGCCGCAACACGGTTCTCACCCTCGAGCAGATGGGTATTCCGGTCGAGTACTCGCACCACGAGGTTGCCCCGTCGCAGCATGAGATAGACCTGCGTTATGCCGATGCCCTGACCATGGCCGACAACGTCATGACATACCGCCTCATCGTCAAGGAAATCGCGATGCAGCACGGCGTGTACGCCACCTTCATGCCCAAGCCGATCTACGGCCAGAACGGCTCGGGCATGCACGTTCACCAGTCGCTGTTCACCAAGGACGGCAACGCGTTCTTCGATGCCAACGATCCGGAAGGCTTCAACCTTTCCCAGATCGCCAAGTGGTACATCGCCGGTATCCTGAAGTACGCCCCCGAGTTCTGCGCCGTGACCAACCCGCTCGTGAACTCCTACAAGCGCTTGGTCCCCGGCTACGAGGCTCCGGTCTACATCGCGTGGGCCCGCCGCAACCGCTCGGCTCTCGTTCGCGTCCCGATGTACAAGCCCGGCAAGGAGAACGCGACTCGCATCGAGCTGCGTTGCCCGGACCCCTCGGCCAACCCCTACACCGCATTCGCTTGCATGCTGGGCGCGGGTCTCAAGGGTATCGAGGAGAAGCTGGAACTCGCTGCGGAGGCCACGAACAACATCTTCCACATGAGCCAGGAAGAGCTCGACGCTGCCGGCATCTACACACTGCCGGGCAGCTTGGGCGAGGCCATCGACCTGTTCGAGGGCTCGGAACTCATGAAGGAGATCCTCGGCGATCACATCCACTCTTTCTACGTTGAGAACAAGCGTGCCGAGTACAACGAGTACCGGACCCAGGTCACCCAGTGGGAGCTCGACAAGTACCTTTCGATCATCTAGGGAACAATCCCCACCCCTGGTGGAAATGAGGTACCCGGCGCCGGGCGAGAGCTTCTCGTCCGGCGCTGTCATTCCCCTGAGCGAGGAAAACGGTATCATCATGCATATGAAACGCATTCTCATCGTCTCAGACGACTCTCATACATCCGCATGGGTGACACGAGCTGTTGAGCCGCTCGACGTCAGATCGCTTCTTTGTTCGACAGGGGACTTGCCCAAACGTCTTGTCGACGATAAGGCCGATCTGGTCGTATTGGATGGCGGCCGCAGCCCCGAGGCGCTTGGTCACATCGTTGAGCATGCATCTTCCGGCGGCGTGGACCTCAAGCTGCTGGTCTTAGTGGAGTCCGAGGCGCTTGCGGGACTGCGGCTTCCCGTCCGCATGCCGAGCGACTTCCTAGTTCGCGGCGCAACCTCCGACGAGTTGGCTGCTCGTGTGCGCGGCCTGCTCTGGCCCGGCGAAGAAGTTGCCAGGCAGGAGCTTGTGCGTATCGACGAACTCACGCTCAACCTTGCCACCTATCAGGCGTACCTGCGCGGAGAACCGATCGACTTCACGTATCTGGAGTACTCACTGTTCTCGTTCCTCGTCACGCATCCCGGTCGCACGTACTCGCGCGAGGTGCTGCTCAGGCGCGTCTGGGGAAGTGACTACTACGGCGGATCTCGCACGGTCGACGTGCATGTGCGTCGAATCCGCTCCAAAATCGGCGCAGAACTCTCGCGTCGCCTCGAGACGGTGCGCAACGTGGGGTATCTCTGGAACGGGTAATCAGGACTTCGTTGTGCCTGTGAATCGGTACGAGCTCCCGTTCATCGGTGTACAGGTTCCCGTGATGCCCTGTGCGGACATGAGGGCCTGCATCTCCGCAGGCGACAGGAAAGCGGCGGGTTCGCCCAGCACCTTCTCGCCAAGCCCGATCCAACGGATTGCAGGGTTTCGGCTGTCCAGTTCCAGGATGACGACACCGCCGTTCGGCCTGAGAACGCGGGCGAACTCCTGCGCAGCCGCATTCTGATTTCTAAAGTGGTGAAACGCGTCTGTCACGATGATCGCGTCGAACTTCTCATCCGGAAAGGGAATACCCTCTGCCGCTCCGAGGACTGTGTGCACGTGGGCATGTGGCGCGACGTGGCTCAGCATCTCAGGCGTCGGGTCGAGAACTGCGATTTCGGCGCCGAGGCGCGTCTGCAGCCGTGCAGCCAGCGCACCGGTTCCGCCACCCACGTCGAGCAGCCAGCCACCCGCTGAAACGCTCGGTGCCAACCACTCGGCGATGCTGTCTACGTCTTCTTCCGACCAGCGGTCAGCGAAGTGTTTGAACAGCGGAGCCGCCCAATTGAAGAAACCCATGCCGACCTCCAGATGTCAGACGCTCGGGTACACTGGTAGTGATCGCTTTGGCGATACGCCTACAGTTCTTGTTCCCGAAAGGGTCAAAAAGATGCAACAGCGCACCATCGCCGTCGTTGACGGCAACAGCCTGATCCACCGCGCATTTCACGCGCTGCCCCCGACCATGACCGCTCCCGATGGTCGGCCAACAAACGCTGCGTTCGGATTCATATCCATGCTCGTGAAGCTGATCGCCGACTTGCGTCCAGACGGCGTGATCGTCGCATTCGATCGCGGCAAGCCCGCATTTCGTACCGAGGCATTGGAACAATACAAGGTGCACCGTCCCCCGACGGACCCGGCGCTAAAGGCACAGTTCTCGATGGTCAAAGAGCTGCTCGGTGCACTTGACGTGCCGATTGTGGAAGCCGAGGGGTGGGAGGGCGACGACATTCTGGGCACCTTGGCGGTGCGCGGGAGGTCCGCAGGAGTGCGCACACTTCTCGTTACCGGAGACCGTGATGCGTTTCAGCTGGTGAATGACGACGTCGTGGTCGTAACCACCAAGAAGGGGATCACCGACATCGTGGTCTACGGTCCCGCGGAGGTCCTCGAGCGGTACGGTGTCACACCCGCACAAGTCCCCGACTATCTCGGCCTCAAGGGTGACACGAGCGACAACATCCCCGGTGTTCCGGGCATCGGCGAGAAGACCGCCGCCAAGCTGCTTCAGGAGTTCGGCTCACTGGACGAGCTCCTAGCGCGTTCGGAGGAGATCCCGGGCAAGGTGGGGGAGAACCTGCGGGAACATGAGGGCTCGGCGCGCGCGAGCCGGATTGTCGCCACGATCGCGTGCGACGTGCCATTGGACATCGATATCGCGAGTGTGAGTTTCGGAGCGTTTGATCCGCATGAAGTCGCAGCGGTATTTGGGCGGTATCGATTCACGTCACTGCTGGATCGTGTGCTCGCGGTGCGTTCGGCGGGAGGGGGCGCGCCCGTTGATGAGACATCAGATGAACCGGTATCCCAGACGCAGGTCGCACGCGAGATCTTGGTGGGTCAGAAGGCTGTGGATGCGGTTCATGGTTGGGTCGCGGACTCGACAGAATGGCTCGGAGTGGCGCTGGATGATGGCGCGAGTGAGACGCTCTTCGGCGTGAGTCGTGATCTGGCCGTGGCGCATGGTAGCACGGTAGCGCTGGTGCCATCCGAGGCGGTGGACCGCACTCTCGACGAACTTCTGCGGGGGCGGGCCGGAGTCGCGACAGTGGACGTGAAGGCGCTGATCGAAGTGGTCTGCCCTCCCGACGAGGCGCATGAATGCGATGTGGCGGTACTCGACGCAGATCCGGCGAATCTTTTCGATATCGCGGTGGCAGCGTATCTCTTGGAGTCGAGCCGATCGTCGTACGGACTCTCGGCGCTTTCTGCCGATTATCTCGGCGAAATGCTTGTTCTCGGAGCGAAGGACGTTCCCGATGCAGTGGTTCTGGCCGGCACTGCGGCGGATCTTGCGAAGGAGCTCCAACGGCGTCTGGAAGAGGATGGTTCTCTGAGGGTCATGCGTGACATCGAGATGCCGCTTGTACCCGTGCTCGCCCGCATGGAGCGCGTAGGTGTGGGCCTAGATGCCGGAGTCCTGCGGGCGCTCTCGGCTGAAGCGGCTGAGGGCATGGCCGCGCTTTCGGCCGAGATCTTCAAGCTTGCAGGCTGCACCTTCACGCTCGATTCGCCCAAGCAACTGGCCGAGGTGCTCTTCGAACGCCTCGGCCTGCCATCACAGAAGCGCACCAAGACCGGCTTTTCGACCGATGCGTCGGTGCTTGCCGCGCTCGTGCCGTTTCATCCCATCGCCGAGAAGATCGTCTCATACCGCGAACTCACCAAGCTCAAGAGCACGTACCTCGACGCCTTGCCGCGTATGTTGGGGGACGACGGCCGCCTTCACACGACGTTCAACCAGACGGTGGCCGCCACCGGGCGTCTCTCGTCGTCGAATCCCAACCTGCAGAACATCCCCGTGCGTACCGATCTGGGCCGGAAGATCAGGCGGGCCTTCATACCCGCCGAGCCGGGCGACAGGATCGTCTCGGCGGACTACAGCCAGATCGAGTTGCGCGTGCTGGCGCATCTTTCCGGTGATGAGGGCCTGATCGAGGCGTTTACGAGTGGCATGGACTTTCACACGGCTACGGCTGCGAGGGTCTTCGGCGTGAGCGCGGATGAAGTGGCTCCGGGTATGCGTGCGCGCGCCAAGGCCGTCAACTTCGGGATCGTGTACGGGCAGTCGGCGCATGGCTTGGCCGAGTCGCTCAAGATCGCGCGTGTGGAGGCACAGGCTATGATCGACCGCTACTACGCTGCCTATCCGCGGGTGCGGAGCTACCTCGATGAGACTGTTGCAGAGGCGCACAAGAACGGTTGGGCGATCACACTCTTCGGTCGCAAGCGACGCATCCCGGAACTGGGTTCCTCCAACTACAACCTGCGGTCGTTCGGCGAGCGTACGGCGATGAATCACCCGATGCAAGGCACGGCTGCCGACATCATGAAGCTTGCAATGATCGAGGTCGATCGCCGGTTGCGAGCCGAAGGCTTCCGCAGCACGATGGTTCTGCAAGTCCACGACGAACTCGTCTTCGAATCTCCAGTTGAGGAGATAGAACGGCTCTCGGCGATGGTCACCGAGGCAATGGCGGGGGTTGTTCGGCTGGCAGTGCCGCTTGACGTGAGCGTGGCGAGCGGACCGAATTGGGCAAACGCGAAATAGGCTACACCCGGCTCCGTGTCGGGGTGGCGTACTCACGCTGCATCTTGTAGACTGCTCACGCGACTGTTCAGGCGCATTGGGCGTCTGGGCATACGCATGTCCTATTGGCCCCCGGAGACATGTAGATTATCCCTGTAGGCGACGACGGTCCTAACCGATACGAGTAACCCTGTAGGCGACGACGGCATGAACTCGGGGCCCCGTGATTGAAAAGGGGTCCACACATGAGTGAACAGCAAGATTTCGGTACAGTGATCGAGCAGCGCGAGTACACCGACGAGGAAATGCATGCCCTTATCGACGGTACGCTGACCGATTTCGACGAGGGCGACCTTGTCAGCGGTACCGTCGTCAAAGTCGAGCGCGACGAGGTTCTGCTCGACATCGGGTTCAAGTCCGAAGGCGTCATCCCTGCACGCGAGCTTTCCATCCGCAAGGACGCCAATCCCGCCGACATCGTGAAGTGCGGCGATCACGTCGAGGCCCTCGTTCTCCAGAAGGAGGACAAGGACGGCCGTCTCATCCTGTCCAAGAAGCGTGCCGAGTACGAGCGCGCGTGGACCAGGATCGAAGAGAAGTTCTCCTCAGGCGATAACGTCGAAGGCGAAGTCATCGAGGTCGTCAAGGGCGGTCTCATCCTCGACATCGGCCTACGCGGCTTCCTGCCGGCGTCTTTGGTCGACCTTCGTCGCGTCAAGGATCTGGCTGCCTACACGGGCACCCGCCTCGAGGCGCGTGTCATCGAGATGGACCGTAACCGCAACAACGTCGTCCTCTCTCGCCGCGTCGTCCTCGAAGAGGGCCGCAAGACCGAGCGCGCCGACATTCTCGGCAAGCTGCAGAAGGGCATGATCCTCCCCGGCCACGTTTCCTCGATCGTCGACTTCGGCGCCTTCGTCGATCTCGGCGGCATCGACGGCCTCGTGCACATTTCCGAGCTGTCGTGGAGCCATGTCAACCATCCGTCCGAGGTCGTCAAGGTCGGCGATCCGGTCAACGTCCAGGTGCTCGATGTCGACATGAACCGCGAGCGCATCTCCCTGGGCCTCAAGCAGACGACTGCCGATCCGTGGAAAGTTCTTGTCGAGGACTACCCGATCGGCTCGATCATCGAGGGTACCGTCACCAAGCTCGTGCAGTTCGGCGTGTTCGTCGAGCTGGGCGACGGCGTCGAGGGCCTCGTGCACATCTCCGAGATGGCCAAGGGCCATGTCGAGACCCCCGATCAGGTTACCGCGGTCGGCCAGAAGGTCATGGTCAAGGTCATGGATGTCGACCTTGAGCGTCGCCGGATCTCGCTTTCGATGCGTGCAGCCGCCGAGACCCTCGGTCTGACCATCGAGATCGTCGGCGGAGAGCCGGAAGCCGAGGCCGCCGAGGCCGTTGAAGCTGTTGAAGCTGTTGAGGCTGTTGAGGCTGTTGAGGCTGCTGTCGAGGCCCCAGAGGATGCCGAAGTCGTCGAGGCCGAGGTTGCTCCCGAGGCCGAGGAAGTCGTCGCAGAGGACGAAGCCAAGCCGGAGTAGTTCTGTCGTCAAGGCGCTGATTGCCACTATCGAGACCGGATTGCCCAGCAGGGTGATCCGGTCTCGCGGCTTTGCTGGGTAGAAATTCTGTTAGGCTTCATATCTCGGCTAGTGATGGGCATGTCTCATGATGGTTCTCGTTCTCACAGGCGGCATCGGTTCAGGAAAGAGCACGGCAGCGCAGCATCTTCGCGCCCGTGGAGCCGTGGCGCTCGATCTCGATGAAGTCGCCGAGAGTGTTCTCAAGCCGGATTCGCCGGTGCTGGATGCCGTTGTCGCCCGGTTCGGAGCAGCAGTGTTGCGGCCTGACGGGACATTGGATCGTGCCGCTCTGGCGGGTGTCGCATTCACCTCACCCGAAGCCGCCGGCGCCCTTGACCATCTGGTCCACCCTGCCGTCGCGACCCAGATCGCCTCCATCCTGTCGGCGCTCAAGGGTTCTGCCGAGCCGCCCCGCGTGATCGTGGTCGAGGTCCCGCTCCTCGCCGAGGCGCCATGGTTTGTCGACCTCGCCGACGTTGTGCTGGCTATCAGTGCTCCTGAAGACCTGCGCATCTCCCGTGCAGCACTCCGAGGCGACATGACTGAGGATGATGTTCGTCGCCGGCTCGCCGTCCAAGCGCCCGACGAAGCCCGTGAGGCGCTTGCCGACTTTGTGATTGTCAATGACGGATCCCTCGAGCGGTTTCTCGGCGAGCTGGACCGGTTCTGGAACGAGCGTGTGGCGGTTGGTGACCACGAGTGAGCCGCAACTTCGTGCGGGCGCTGCTGGTGGGCGTGGCGGTCGGGCTGGCGGCGATAACCTTCTTCTATGTGCGCGGACCGGCTGGCTGGCAGCGGCAATACTATCCGCTGGACTACCGAGCACAGATCGTCGACTCGGCTCTGCGCCACAGTGTGAACCCGTATCTCGTGGCGGCGGTGATCAACACCGAGTCGTCTTGGAGGCCGGATGCGAACTCCTACGCGGGAGCGGTCGGGCTGATGCAGGTCATGCCGCAGACCGCTCAGGACCTGGCCGACTCGGACAAGGTCGATGCCGAGAAGTTCCCGCCCGGCCGGTTGTCAGACCCCACTGTCAATATTGAGTACGGAACCGCGTATCTGCGCTACCTTGTCGAGCGCTACCACGAGATAGAGGCCTCGCTCGCGGCGTACAATGCAGGATTGCGTCATGCGGATGAGTGGAAGAAAGAGGGCGGCGACATTCGGGCGGCCATCGATTTTCCTGAGACCAAGAATTACGTTGTGAACGTGGTGCGCGCGCGAGAGCGCTACGGCGCACTCTATCCTGACGCGTTTCCTAGTTGGACAGGATCCAAGTGATGTTGAAGAACCAGTTCAGAGTCGTTTCTCCGTTCGAGCCTGCAGGAGACCAGCCAGAGGCGATCACCGCTCTGACACGCGGTGTGGCCGAGAGCCTTCGCTACCAGACGCTTCTCGGCGTCACGGGAAGTGGCAAGACGTTCACGATGGCCAAGGTGATCGAGCAGGTTCAGAAGCCCACGCTCGTCATGGCGCCCAATAAGACGCTGGCCGCGCAGCTTGCCTCGGAGCTTAAGGACTTCCTGCCGGACAACGCGGTCGTCTACTTCGTCTCTTACTACGACTACTATCAGCCTGAGGCCTACGTCCCCTCGACAGACACGTTCATCGAGAAGGACTCGTCGATCAACGCCGAGGTCGAGAAGCTGCGTCACGCGGCCACTGCGGCTCTGCTGTCGCGCAAGGACGTCGTGGTTGTAGCAAGCGTGAGTTGCATCTACGGCATCGGATCGCCGGAAGACTACGCAGGCATGGCGGTCTTTCTCGGCCGAGGCAAGGCGATGGATCGGGATGCGCTCGTCCGCGACCTCATCGGCATCCAGTACGATCGCAATGACTACGAGCTTACGCGCGGGACCTTCCGGGTTAGGGGAGACGTCGTCGACATCTTCCCGCCGTATGCCGATCATCCCGTGCGGGTGGAGTTCTTTGGCGACGAGATCGAGGTTGTTGCCGAGGTCAACCAGATCACGGGGGAAGTCCTCAACGCATTCGACGAACTGCCGATCTGGCCCGCGACACACTATGTGACGGAGGCGCGCAAACTCGCTCACGCCATTGAGACGATTCAGGAGGAACTTACGCAGCGCCTGAAGGAGTTCCGCGCAGAAGGCAAGCTGCTCGAGGCGCAGCGGCTGGAGATGCGGACGAACTACGACCTTGAGATGCTCGAGACGATGGGATTCACGAGCGGTATCGAGAACTATTCGCGCCACCTAGACGGACGCGAGGCCGGCGAGCCGGCAAACACGCTCATCGACTACTTCGGTGATGACTTTCTGTGCATCATCGACGAGAGCCATGTCACGCTGCCGCAGATCCGCGGGATGCACGAGGGTGACCGCAGCCGCAAGATCACGCTCGTGGAGCACGGTTTTCGCCTGCCGAGTGCTCTGGACAATCGCCCGCTGCGCTTCGACGAGTTTGAAGCGCGAGTGCCGCGGTTCATCTACGTGTCAGCCACCCCCGGTGACCGCGAACTCGCGGTCACCGAACAGGTCGTGGAACAGATCATCCGGCCCACGGGTCTTGTGGATCCGCAGATCGTCGTGCGGCCGATCAAGGGGCAGATCGACGATCTCATCGGCGAGATCAAGGCACGCACGGCGGTCGGCGAGCGCACGCTGGTCACCACACTCACCAAGAAAATGGCTGAGGACCTCACGGACCACCTCTTCGAGCAGGGAATCCGCGTGCGCTATCTGCACTCCGACATCGCCACGCTCGAGCGCATCGAGATCCTGCGCGACTTGCGTGCGGGGGTGTTCGACGTGCTTGTCGGCATCAATCTGTTGCGCGAGGGGCTCGACCTGCCGGAAGTGTCTCTCGTCGCGATCCTCGATGCCGACAAGGAGGGCTTCTTGCGCAACGGGCGCTCCCTCATCCAGACGATCGGGCGCGCGGCGCGAAACGTGTCCGGCTCCGTCATCATGTACGCCGAGCGCGTGACGGACTCGATGAAGTTCGCGATCGAAGAGACCAATCGCCGCCGAGAAAAACAGGTGGCGTACAACACCGAGCACGGCATCGAGCCGCAGACGATCCGCAAAGCGATCGCCGACATCGTGCAATACATGCACGAGGGCGAGTCCCAGGCGACCACGGCGGTCGCAACGGCACGCGAGCTCGCGAAGCTGCCGAAGGAAGAGGTCTTTCGGCTCATCGCGACGCTCGAGGATGACATGGTGTCGGCCTCGGCGGCGCTGGACTTCGAGTCAGCCGCGCGACTGCGCGACCAAGTGGTCAAGCTTCGTGCTGAGGTGGAGTCGACGTCAACCGACGAGGTGCTCAAACGTCTGAAGCAGGGAGCACGCAAGAGCTCGGAGTATGGGCGACGGAAGCGGCGGTAGCGGCAGCCGGACTGCATCGACCCTGCCAGTTCCATGCCTGCGAGCGTCTGAAGCTCGTCTCGGCTGCGGACGAAGTGCGGCGTCTTTACGTCGCGGTGCCACTTCGCTATCCTGCATATATGAGCAAACATTCATATAGAGCGTTGGAAGCGAGTCCGATTGACAGCGTCAGCATGTCGCCGGAGTCATCTTCGTGTGAGTGCGCGGAGACTGCTGTAGACCAATCAGCCATAGAGCGGCTGAAGACAATGATCGTCACCGACGCGACAGTGCTGGCGACGACCGGGATATTCTCGGCGCTGGCAGATCCTACGCGGTTTCGGATTCTGGAAGCGCTGTCATATCAAGAGCTTTGTGTGTGTGATCTGGTGGCTCTGTGCGAGGTCTCGCAGTCAGGCGTCAGCCATCAGCTGCGGCTTCTCCGAGATCGCGGGCTGGTCGCGTACAGGCGGGACGGCAATCGGGCGGTCTACCGATTAGCCGATGACCACGTACGCACTCTTCTCGGACAAGGGCTTGAGCATGCGGGTGAGCGGGGGAGGATCGAGTGACCGAAGTGTGCACGCGCGCTGTATGGCGGGTAACCGGGCTCGACTGCCCCGACTGCGCCCAGACGGTGGCCAAGTCCGTGGCGATGACGCCGGGCGTAGTCTCGGCGGATCTGAACTTCGCGAGCGGAAACCTAGTGGTTGAGTGGGCGGATCAGGATCCTCGGGCCGCAGTGGAGGCGGCTGTCGCTCGCGCGGGCCACGGCTTGGTACCTGTGGGGGATTCGGCCACAGTGGACATGGAGGGCTCTCCCGCCGCGCGGCTGTGGGCGAATCGCACTCAGGCTGCCGTTGTAGGATCGGGGCTGATGGCTCTCATCGGCGGCGCGATCCATCTGGTGGCTCCCGAGACGCTCGCTGCGTTCTCGGCAGCCGCATATCTCCTGTCGGTCGTTTTCGGATGGCTCCTCCTTCTGCCCAGGGCGATTGCCGCGGCGAGGACTCGTCGCATCGATATGAACGTGCTCATGATCGTTGCCGTTGCCGGAGCTGTCGCACTGGAGGATTTTGCGGAAGCTGCCGCGGTTGTCTTCCTGTTCACGCTCGGTGGGTGGCTTGAAGCTCGCGCGCTGGACCGTACCCGCACTTCGATCCAAAGACTCATGGAGCTTGCTCCTTCAACGGCGCGGGTTACCAGGGGTGGCACCGTCGCCGAGGTGCCGCTTGGGGAAGTCCGCGTCGGCGAGCGAATGCTGGTCCGCCCCGGCGAACGTGTTGCAGTTGACGCTGTTGTGGTCGCTGGGGTTTCGGCGCTCGACGAGGCGCCCATAACCGGGGAGTCCGTACCTGTCGACAAACGCGAGGGTGATCCCCTGTTTGCGGGATCGCTGAATCTGAGCGGCCTGCTGGAGGCCACGGTCACAGCTGTCGCCGAGGACTCGACGCTGGCTCGTGTCGTCCGGCTGGTTGAAGAGGCGCAGGCCGCAAAGGCACCGGTTCAGCTCATCGTCGACCGGTTCAGCCGCGTCTACACACCGGCCGTTGTTGCGCTTGCGGCGCTGGTATGGGTGGTCCCGCCGCTTGTGCAGGTGGGTTTCAGCGATTGGTCGGTCTGGACGCATTGGCTGTCCCGTGCGCTTGTTGTGCTCGTGGCAGCTTGCCCCTGCGCGCTGGTCATCTCGACTCCGGTGACGTTTGTGAGCGCGATTGCGCGCGCGGGACGCGATGGCGTGTTGGTGAAGGGCGGTGCGTTCCTGGAAAGCGCCTCACGAGTGAAAGCGATCGCTTTCGACAAGACCGGAACGCTTACGGAAGGCAAACCAAAGGTGACGCATGCCGAGGCATGTGACGGCGGTGATCCACTCGGCGTCCTCGCTATCGCCGCATCGCTCGAGGCGCACTCGACGCATCCTCTCGCACGGGCCGTACACGAGGACGCTCAGCGGCGAGGCTTGGTGACGGAACCCGTGAGCGGGTTCTTTGAGCTGCCGGGTCGCGGAGTCGAAGGCATTCTCGGCGGGCGGCGGTACTCTCTCGTGAGTCCGCATTTTGCGCTGGAGATCGCGACCATACCGGAGCACATGATCGATGCTTTCGCTTCGGTTGAGGCCGACGGTCTGACGGTGCTGGTGCTTGTCGACAGCGGCGGACCACTCGGCTTTCTCGGCGTGTCGGATCCGCTGCGCGCAGAGGCGCCGCATGTCATCTCGGCGTTGAAGGATGGCGGCATCGAACACCTCACTATGCTCACCGGAGACAACGAACGCTCCGCTGCCGGTGTTGCCGCAAGAGCGGGGCTTTCGAGCCACATGGCTCGGCTGCTGCCTGAAGGCAAAGTCGATGCCGTGAGGCGGCTTGGGCAGCGGTATGGTGCGGTCGCGATGGTCGGTGACGGCATCAACGACGCGCCTGCGCTTGCTGCTGCTGACATCGGGATCGCAATGGGGGCGGCAGGGTCGGATGTCGCGCTGGAAACGGCCGATGTCGCGCTGATGGCCGATGACCTCTCGGCGTTGCCGGGTTTCTTCCGCTTGGCGAGACGCACCGTCGCCACAGTGCGGGCGAATGTGGCGTTTTCGGTGATCGTGAAGATGGCGGTGCTGCTTGGCGCCGTACTGGGTTATGCCAACATGTGGTTGGCGGTCTTTGCGGACACGGGAGTTGCCCTGCTCGTGATTCTGAACGGGCTGCGTCTTCTCAGAACGGCGTCACGCTAGACTTCGAAGGCGGCGGTCTGGGCCTCCTGCAAGACCTCGTTCATCGATCCTGCACGATAGCCTTCCAGATCCAGCGCGGCGTAGTTGAAACCGGCCTGCCGCATTGCGATTGAGATTGCGTGGCGGATGCTCCAGGCGAAGTCGATCTCGGATGGGCACACTTCCACTCGCGCGATAGGGCCGTGCGAGCGAACGCGGAATTGCGAAAGGCCTAAACCACACAGAGCCTTCTCGGCGGACGAAACTTTAGCGAGGCCCTCGTCGGTGATGCGCTCGTGATAAGGGAAGCGCGAGGCGAGGCACGCCATCGATGGTTTGTCCCAGTTGGGAAGGCCGAGTTCGCGGGCGAGTTCGCGTATCTCCGGTTTCGTAAGCCCGACTTCCGCCAAGGGGCTCACGATACCAAGTTCCTGCGCGGCACGGCGACCTGGCCGGAAGTCATGAAGATCGTCGGCGTTGTTTCCATCTGCTACATATTGCAGGCCCTCAACATCGGCGACACGCAGCAGCAAGCCGAAAAGTTCGCCCTTGCAGTGATAACACCTGTCGGGGCCGTTCGCGGCGAATCGTGGATCGGCGAGTTCGGATGTTTCCACCTCGATGAGCCGGAAACCGAGACGGCCCGCAAGTTCGCGGGCGGCGCTGATCTCCGAGTCGGGGTATGTGTCTGAAGAGCCGAGAACGGCCCTGCAGCGATCGCCCAATACCGCGTGTGCGCCAAACGCGACCAGAGTGGAATCGATGCCACCGGAATAGGCGACAAGTACGCTTTCGAACTCAAGGAGCCGAGCCAGCAGAGCTTCGTACTTTTTTTCGATGGTCATCGCGAGAATCCCGTTCCACCTCGACAGTACTGGCAGTATATCCCCACGGGGTGAGAGATGTGCATGCATATGCGCCAAACGGCGATGATAGACGCATGAAAGAGCACAGCCCGAAGTTGAGCGGCCAAGTTCCGACTATGGGAAGGAACAGATGTATCGGCCGAGCGCTTGGTAGGGGGTGGTGCGATGTTTACGTGGTGGTTCTGGGTTCTGGTTCTTGTCGCCGCGGTTGTGGCGTTCTACTCTGGCATTCGCTCACAGATGAAGACGAAATCAACGCTTGCTGGTCCGCTCACTCCGGACGAACTTGGCATCGGCCCAGAGGCTGATGAAGAGAACCCCGAGTATCACGCAGGAGAGAGCGCCGAGGAAGCGACTGTCGAGACGTATGAGGACTCCGCGCGAACTCTCGGGCACGGGTAAGCATTTCCTAGAGTTCCGGTGGCTCGACTTGCGGATTCCATACCTGTTGCGGGCGGTACTCTTCGGCATCGACGTACGCCGATGCCGCGTAAAGCAGGTCCGAGAGGCGGTTCATGAACGCAAGCACGTCGCCGTCGACTGGTTCCTTCTCGGCAAGTGCAACCGTCTTGCGTTCTGCGCGCCTCACTACGGTCCTGGCAAGGTTCAGGCGCGAGGAGACCTCGCTGTCAGAGGCGATCACGAGCTGCCGGAACTCGCCGGTCTTCTCCGTGAGGAGGTCGACCGCCTGCTCGAGCCATGAGACGTCGGCCGCGCTGACATGCAGCTGCTCGGAGGTTGAGTCGGCTTCAGGCGTCGCCAGTACCGAGGCGCAGTTGGCGAGTCTGTGCTGCACGAAGATCAGCATACGGACGAGCAGGTCGTCGGAGACGGCCGCGCGCGCGAACGCGATGGAGGCTGCTGCTTCATCGACCGTTCCACACGCCTCGATGCGCGCGGAGGCTTTGCTCAGCCGCGAACCTCCGACGAGCCCGGTTTCGCCGCTGTCGCCTCGGCGTGTGTAGAGGGTCACGGCTGCTCTACTCTCCTTGTACGGAAAGGAGGGAGTTCTCGTCGACGTTGCTGACCATGATTGCGTTTGGCAGGTATCTCGCACCGGCAGGGCCGCACGGATTATTGATAATCGACCCTTCCCAGAAGATGGTTGTAGAGGATCCGCCGTCAAGATTCGTCGCGTTGTAGGCTCCGTACTGGATCATTATGTTCTGGAGATCCTTGATCGAGACGCCGACCGCGCTCGCTTGCCTGCCGTCGATGGAAAGCAGGAGCACCGCCCCATCTTGCCTCTGTCCGATAGCGGTTCTTGGATCGATGCCCCAACCACCGTTTCCAATGATCTGTGACGGCTGACCGTTGACGATCAGGAAGGGATGGAAGGACACGGCATCACGGATCTGCATGTTCTTGATTTCGGCGAGCGTGTAGCTTCCCAACATCAGCTTGTTGTCTTGGGTGAAGCCGACAAGGTCGTAGCGAACGCCGTTCACTCCGCTGACTACCTTACCTTGGGATATCGTGAGACCGTCGGCAGTCCCGCCGTTGCCCACACCTCCCACATCAACAAAGCCACCCGCGTTGATCGCAGCGACGGCATCGTATTTCTTGGCCATAACGTCGAGCTTTTCGCCGACCACGCCGGCCTTGCTGGTAGCGCCGACGAATACTCTCGATGGGTCATGAACGATCAGCAGGGTTCCGTGATATCCGGGGCCACTGAGATCGATCTTCTCGATCAAAGCCAGCTCCTCCTGGAGCTTTCTGGCTTCAGCCAGGTTATTCGCCACTGGTGGGCTGGATATCTGTGAGACGTCCACACTCTGGCCTGAATCAACAACTCTGTTCCTGGCCATTATTTCTTCGATCTCCTTGTCGGAGACGAATATCCTCGCAAGATACTGGTGGTTCATCGTGGACATGGCCGTTGTGACCCAGAGGTCCTTCAGGTACGTGTACGGGGAATGGAAGATGACCACGAACGATAGAAGCGAGAATGCGAGGATGCCTGCCAGGCAGTACGCTATCACTCTGGACGTCTTGTTCAGACGAATGATCTTGCTCTTACCGTGTTTGGAGCGATATGCCATATACGTTGGCCCGTTCTCGTTCGGAAGTGACTGTTTGCGCTGAAGATAGGCCTAGCGTGTCCGCACGCCATCGTACATAGTGCGCAATCAGCGCGCTCTTGTCCCGTAATTTCAGCATACAGTGTACTTGCCGTTACCCGTAGATGGCTACTCGATTTCTCGCAGACGCATCGCCAGATGGCCGAGGATGCCTGGATTGTCCACGGGACCGCCCTCGGCGTCCGTCACATGGAAGGTGTCCAGCGCGATGCCGTCGACAGTGAGGGCCTTCGCCCAACGGATATTGAGGCCCGTCGCCGATACCGCGCGTGCGAGGTCGTGTAGGAGCCCAGGGCGGTCCGGCGCGGAGACGCGCACGGCAGTATCGAATCCCGTGGTGACCATGCTGACCTGCACGGGCGTCTGCACGCGGGCGGGGTAGTGGCGCCGTCGCTCGGCGAGGCGGGTCTCCAGTTCGAGGCGATCGCCAAGGGCTGCCCGCAAGAACCGCTCCAGCGAAGTGAACGTCTCGGGAGTTACGGGCTTGAGCGTGGCCGATGCCACCACGAAATGGTCGAGCGCGAGCCCTCCGGATGCGCCGTAGGCATCCACGGCGAGGATGTCGAGTCCAGCGAGCGACATGGCTCCCGCAATGCGCGACAGTAGCTCCGGGCGGTCGGGCGCCACGACCGTGACGCTCCATGAGTCGGCAGTGGGTCCGCTGCCGACTGCGATTCGGGCCTCAACCGCCGAGGCGGACAACGTGAGCGCGGCCACCAGACGTGCGTCGCGGGTCACCGCCCCAGGATCGCGGTCGGCAAGGTAGCGCAGGGGAGCCTCCGATATGAAGGCTCGCTCAAGGGTATCGTCGACAGCCAGTGCAGCGAGTGCCTCACCACGCACGGCCTCACCACGGATCGCCAGCCCGGCACCGTCGATCTCGGCGGAGAGCGCGGCGTCGAGTCGAGTCACGAGTTTGCCCACCAGAGAGGCCTTCCAGGCGCTCCACGTGGCCGGTCCTGTTGCGAGCGAGTCTGCAGCAGTGAGTAGATGCAGGGGCGCCAGGAGCCCACGCCGGCCTATGCGTGCTGCCGCCGAGAGAACCGCGTCCTCGTCGTCAATGTCGATGCGCGTCGCGGTCTCGGCGAGCGCGAGGTGGTGGCGCACTAGATCGGCGACATCGAGCGCAGCAGCCTCCGTGAGCCCGAATCTGCGTGCCGCATCGGCAGCAGGTGCCGTTCCGCGCTCTGCGTGCCCGCTACCCACTTTCGCTTTGCCGAGGTCGTGCGCGAGAGCTGCCACCTGCAGGGTGTGCAGATCGCCGATATCCCTCCGCGATTCGGCAAGCGCGCCTGTCGTTGGCATCGTCGCCGAGAGAACCGCAGCGCGCAGCGAATGCGCTCCCACGGTGAGCTGGTGGCCGATGCCGGGACGGCGCACCGTCATGAGGGCGCGGAAGCCGGGAATGAGAGCGTCAAGCCTGCCTGCCTGCGCCGCCTCCTCAAGCGCATCAAGCGAGCGCTCGCCGGCGTCCAGAAGCGCGTAGATGGCCTGTGCGCCGAGTGGGGAGTCGTCTTCCGCGATGCCGCGATCGCGCACGCCCGCCACCCGCCGCCGAATGCGGGTAAGAGCAAGTGCCGTTGTCGCGAGCGCCAGCTGAACGCGCTCGGCGTCATCCGTGCCGAGTATCTCGGCGGCGTCGAGGCTCATGCGGTTGCCGAGCTCGGCCCGTGCGAGTGTGAAGCGTGCTGCGCTGATGGTGTCGGCGGCCTCCGAGATCGCGGCGAGCTCTGCGGAGGTTGACAATCTTGCGGCGAGGAGGGCTGAAGGCTCGCGCTGCACCGTTCCGGTCAGGACGGCGCACGTCCAGACGAGCTCGTCGTAGTCACGCCGGCCGCCGGCGTCTTCCTTGAGGTCGGGTTCGAGCGCATAGGGCGACCCTGGTCGCGGCCTTGCCGCGAGTTCGCGCAGCACGCGCTTCGAGCGCTTCTTCGCGTCGGCGGCGCAGGAGGCCAGCACCTGCTGTGCCCAAGCGACGTCGCCGTCGATGACGCGCCCGGTGAGCGCGGCGGTGCAGGTTGCGAGGTCGGCTCGCATGCCGTGCAACTGCTCCTTGGGCGACCTGACTTGGTGGCCTACCTTCAACCCGGCGTCCCACAGGGGGTAGAGGATCGCTTCGACGTACGGCTTGAGCGCAGACGAGGAAGAGTCGGACAACACCAAGACGTCCAAGTCGCTAGAGGGGAGGAGGCCACCGGCGCCCCAACCACCAAGTGCTACTAGTGCGGTCCGTCCGCGCACAAGCGACGAGGCCGTTCGGGAGAGTTCCCGAACGGCCTCGTCGGTCAAGGCCGACAGTTCGCGGGCCGCTTCAATGCTCGGACGAGCCGAGGCGATGAATTCCGTCCGCTGGGCGAGATAGGCTCTCATGCCCTAGAGGGCGTCCGGGCCCCGCTCGCCGGTGCGGATTCGCACCGCGCTTTCAATATCGCTTATGAAGATCTTGCCGTCACCGATCTTGTCAGTACGGGCGGAGGTGAGGATGGCTTCCTCGACTTTCTCGGCGATTTCGTCGGCGACGACGAGTTCGATCTTCACTTTCGGAACAAAGTCCACCGTGTACTCGGATCCGCGGTAGATCTCGGTGTGGCCCTTCTGGCGCCCGTACCCACGGACGTCAGTCACGGTCATTCCCTGCACGCCAAGGGCGTTGATCGCCTCTTTCACGTCATCAAGCTTGTGCGGCTTGATGATAGCTTCGATCTTCTTCACGTTGTGGCTCCCTTCAGATGTGTCTATTCGTTGATGTCACGGCATCTAGTCGAGTACGTAGCCCTCTTCAGAATGCAGTGCCAGGTCGAGGCCCAGCACTTCACTCTCTTCGTCGACGCGCAATCCCACGAGCTTGTCCGTGACTTTCAGAATGATGAAGCTGAGACCGAATGAAAAGACCCAAGCTGCCACGACTGCCACAAGTTGGATGAGAACCTGCTTGCCGTTGCCGTCGACAAGACCACTGCCGAGAGAGTTGATGGCGGTAGTGGCGAACACACCGGTCAGGATTGCGCCGAGCGTACCACCCACACCGTGGATGCCTACGACGTCGAGTGCGTCGTCAAACTTGAACTTCTTCTTGAGGTAGAGGCCGAAGTAGCAGATCCCGCCGGCGAGAAGACCCATCAGTATCGCGGCCCAAGGGGCGACGAAGCCAGCCGCAGGCGTGATAACGACGAGGCCAGCGATGGCGCCGGAGGCGGCGCCGAGCACGGTCGGCTTCCCTGAGTGCATCGTTTCGACAATCGTCCATCCGACGACAGCCGCGGAGGCGGCGATCATGGTGTTGAGGAACGCCACACCTGCCAGCTCGTTGGCACCAAGAGCGGAACCTGCGTTGAAACCGAACCAGCCGAACCACAGGATGCCTGCGCCGAGCACGGTCAGAGGAAGGTTATTCGGGCGCATCGCCTCGGTGTTGAGGCCCTTACGCTTGCCGAGCACGATTGCGGCAGCGAGGGCCGCAGCGGCCGAGGAGATGTGGACGACGGTACCGCCGGCGAAGTCAAGCGCACCAAGCTTGAAGAGCCAGCCATTTCCCTGCCATACCCAGTGGGCCAGCGGGCTGTAGACAAGAATCGCCCAAGCAGAGGTGAAGATCACATATGCCTTGAACTTCATGCGTTCAGCGACTGAGCCTGTGATAAGGGCGACGGTGATGATGGCGAACATACCCTGGAACATCGCGAACACACTGTGGGGAATCGTGCCGATCAAGCCGGTCACGTTGTTCAGTCCCACGAAGTCGAACCCGCCAACGAAGGCAGACAACGCGCCAGACCCGCCGCTGAATGCGAGCGAGTAGCCGATGACAGCCCAGATGACACCAACCGATCCAATTGCGAAGAAGCTGTGCATCGTGGTGGACAGGACGTTCTTCTTCCGCACCATGCCGCCGTAGAACGCCGCGAGTCCCGGCGTCATGAACAGTACGAGTGCGGTCGACGCGAGCATCCACGCTGTGTCGCCGGTACTTAACCCGTCCATACTCTCTCCTAAAGTCCGCCACCTGCGTTGGCTACAGCTGCCCCGCATGGTGGTGCCTGCCTGACACGAGTCACCGTATCGGCGGCTTGTTTCGGAAGTGTTTCTGTCCCTTGTCCGGGGGATGAAACCTCGTCTTGGCACAAGGGAAGCTATACTGGTGGATTACGTGCACCGGTTGCGCGTCACAGAAAGGATTTCGATCTTGTCCCTCGACTGCATACAAATCCGCGGTGCCCGCCAGCACAACCTGAAGGGATTCGACCTCGACATACCGAGGGACAAACTCGTGGTCATCACCGGGCTGTCCGGCTCAGGTAAGAGCTCGCTGGCCTTCGACACGATCTACGCCGAGGGGCAGCGCCGCTACGTTGAGTCGCTCTCGGCATACGCCAGGCAGTTTCTCGGCCAGATGGACAAGCCGGACGTCGATCACATCGAGGGATTGTCCCCGGCGGTCTCCATCGACCAGAAGACGACGTCGAAGAACCCTCGCTCGACGGTGGGGACCGTGACTGAGATCTACGACTATCTGCGGTTGCTGTACGCGCGCATCGGCATCCCGCATTGCCACATCTGCGGCCGTGAGATTCGCAAGCAGAGTCCCGACCAGATCGTCGACCGTGTTCTTGAGCTTGCGGAAGGCACGAAGTTCTCGGTTATCGCGCCCGTTGTCCGCGGGCGCAAGGGGGAGTACGGCAAGCTGTTTGACGATCTCAAGCGCGAGGGTTTCACGCGCGTGCGGGTGGACCGTGAAGTTCGCACCCTTGACGAGGACATTCCGCTCGACAAGAAGTACAAGCACGATATCGACGTCATCGTCGACCGACTGGTCATGAAGGAGGGACTGCGCTCTCGTTTGGCCGACAGCATCGAGACCGCCCTTCGGCTTGCCGATGGCACCGTCTTGATCGCACCTGCGGAGGGCGAGGAACTCTCATTCTCGCAGGCGCTCGCATGCCCGGTCCACGGCGTGTCGATGGACGAACTCGCTCCACGAGACTTTTCGTTCAACGCGCCGTACGGCGCCTGCCCCGATTGCGTAGGTCTCGGCAGCCGTCTTGAGCCCGACCCGCGGCTCATCGTGCCGGATACGAGCCTCACTGTCGCACAGGGCGCGATCAAACCGTTTGCGACGGGGCAGACGTATTACCCGCAGATGCTTGCGGCGGTCGCGGCCGAGGTTGGCTTCTCGCTCGACACACCGTGGCAGGACCTGCCGGACAAGGTGCAGGACGTCTTGCTCAACGGCCTCGGCGACCAGCGCATCCGGGTGGACTACGTCACGCGGGACGGCCGGGAGACGCACTGGTTCTCCAAGTATGAAGGTGCAGTCAACACCGTGATGCGGCGCCACCAGGAGACTGAGTCCGAGCAGGCGAAGGAGAAGCTCGAGGAGTTCATGAGCGTCATCCCCTGCAATACCTGCAAGGGCGCCCGGCTCAAGCCCGAGATACTGGCTGTCACCGTGGGCGGCAGCAACATCCACGAAGTCACGGGCCTCTCGGCGAAGAGATCGCTTGACTTCTTCGAGCAGCTTGAACTATCCGAGCGCGACGAACAGATCGCCCGGCGTGTCGTCAAAGAGATCATCGAGCGGCTGCGCTTTCTTGTGGACGTGGGTCTCGACTATCTCACGCTGGAACGAGGGACGGCATCGCTTTCCGGCGGCGAGGCGCAGCGCATCAGGCTTGCGACCCAGATCGGCGCCGGTCTCATGGGCGTGCTCTACATCCTCGACGAACCTTCGATCGGTCTTCACCAGCGCGACAACGCGCGGCTGATCGCGACGATGGAACGGTTGCGCGATCTCGGCAACACCGTGCTGGTGGTCGAGCACGACGAGGAGACGATCCGCGCGGCGGACTTCGTGGTGGACATGGGGCCCGGTGCCGGCGAACACGGCGGCCATATCGTGTGCGTGGGCACGCCGGAAGACATCCTCGCATGTCCCGACTCGCTTACGGCGGCGTACCTCTCCGGTCGTGTCTCGATTCCCGTGCCGGAGACGCGCCGCAGCACAACGGGCAAGGGCGCGATCAGGCTTCTGGGCGCCACGGAGCACAACCTAAAAGACATCGACGCCGAGATACCCGTCGGCGTGCTCACCGTCATCACGGGTGTATCGGGAAGCGGCAAGAGCTCGCTCATCACCGACACGCTGGCTCCGGCACTGGCCAACAAGCTGCAGAGGGCGCGTCGGCGTACGGGAGACTACCGCAAGCTCGAGGGACTCGAGTACATCGACAAGATCATCGACATCGACCAGTCGCCCATTGGCCGAACGCCGCGGTCGAACCCCGCGACGTACACGGGCTTGTGGGACGACGTGCGTTCGCTCTTCGCTTCCACGCCGGAGGCGAAGGCGCGAGGCTACAGCCCGGGCCGGTTCTCGTTCAACGTCGCTGGAGGCCGTTGCGAAGCGTGCAAGGGCGACGGGCAGATCAAAATCGAAATGCACTTCCTGCCCGACGTCTACGTGCCGTGCGAGGTCTGCAAAGGCGCGCGCTACAGTCGCGAGACGCTGCAGGTGACGTACAAGGGCAAGAACGTCTCGGAGATCCTCGCCATGACGGTGGAGGAAGCGTTGTCGTTCTTCGAGAATATCCCGCCGATCAGGCGCAAGCTACAGACGCTCTATGACGTGGGCCTCGGCTACGTGCATCTCGGTCAGCCCGCCACGACTCTTTCAGGCGGCGAGGCACAGCGCGTCAAGCTCGCGAGCGAACTGCAGCGCCGTTCAACCGGGCGGACGTTCTACATCCTCGACGAGCCGACCACCGGCCTTCACTTCGACGACGTGCGACAGTTGTTGATCGTGCTGCAGCGCCTCGTCGACGGTGGCAACACGGTGCTTGTGATCGAGCACAACCTCGACGTCATCAAGTCTGCCGACAGGATCATCGATCTGGGTCCCGAAGGCGGTGATCGCGGCGGTGAAGTCGTGGTGTCTGGCACGCCCGAGGAAGTCGCGGCATGCGAATACTCGCACACGGGCCGGTTCCTCAAGCCGGTCCTGGAAGGACGCGGTGCGACCGTGGCGCCGGAGCTTGGCGAGGGGCACGGTCGCGCGTGACGGAGCGGCCGAGCATAGCGGAGCAGTTGGGTTCGGTGCCGGACTCGCCTGGCGTCTACCTGTGGAAGACGGTCGAAGGCGGCGTCCTCTACGTGGGCAAGGCGAAGTCGCTGCGAAAGAGGATGAAGCAGTACGTCCTCGGTCAGGACGAGCGCGAGAAGATCCCGCTGATGATGGAGCAGGTCGCGAGCTACGACTACGTCGTGACGGGCACAGAGGTCGAATCGCTCATCCTTGAGAAGAGCCTCATCAAGCAGTTCTCACCGCCGTACAACGTGGGTTATCGCGACGACAAGAGTTACCCGTTCATCGCGCTGACGCTCTCGGACCCGTATCCGGCGATCAAGTTCACGCGCGAGAAGCACAATCCGGGCACCAAGTACTTCGGGCCCTACACGGACGCACGTGCGGCGCGTGACACGATCGACATCGTGCGCCGTATCGTTCCCCTGTGCCGCGCCACATGCGCGGAATGGAAGCGCGTCAACGACCACGGCGGAGAGCCGACTAGCCGAGCATGCTTCGACTACCATGTCGGCCTCGGTCCGGGCCCCTGCGTCGGCGCGATCTCGCGCGAAGACTACGCCGAGAACGTCGGCCGCATCTCGCGCTTTCTTGCCGGCAAGCACGACGACGTTGAGGGCGAGCTGGGGCGCCGCATGCGCGACGCCGCCGCCGAACTCGACTTCGAGAGCGCGGCGCGCTACCGGAACCGCCTCGAGGCCGTGGCGGCCATCCGCGGGCGTCAGAAGGTGGTCTCGGCGAGGCCTTTGAATCTGGACGTCGTCGGCTTCTTCCGCGAGGAAACGGTTGCCGGCGTTCACGTGTTCGTTGTGCGGGAAGGCCGCGTGCTGGTGGGCAACGAATTCGTACTCGACAAGGGTCTCGACGTGCCGCTGCCTGAGCTGGTGGGCGGCTTCCTGCTTCGTTACTACGCCGAGGGTCCGGAGTTGCCCGGTGAACTCGTGTTGCCGGAGCTGCCTGATGACGCACCCGCGGTTGAGGAGTGGCTCACGTCGGTCCGAGGCAAGCGGGTTCGCCTTACCGTGCCGGTGAAGGGGGAGAAGCGCGACTTGCTCAACCTCGCCGAGGAAAACGCCCGGCACAGCCTCATGCGCTTCAAGGTTCGGACGCGCTACGACGAAGAGCGCCTCAACGCGGCTCTGCTTCAGCTCGAAAGCGCTCTTGCCCTGCCTGCGCCGCCCCTGAGGATCGAGTGTTATGACATCTCCACTCTTCACGGACGGCATTCGGTAGGTTCGATGGTTGTGTTTGCGAGCGGGAGGTCGGACCCTAAGAGCTACCGCCGCTTTCGCGTGCGCCTTGACACCGGTGAGGCCAACGACATCGCGATGATGTCGGAGGTTCTGCGCCGCCGCTTCGCTCCCGAGCGCATGGCCGACGCGCGCTTTGGGTCGCGGCCTGGCCTCGTGATCGTCGACGGCGGTAAGCCGCAGCTCTCGGCGACTCTGGGCGTGCTCGCAGAGCTGGGGCTTTCGAGCATCCCTGTCGTTGGGCTGGCCAAGCGCGAGGAGGAGCTGTTCGTGAGCTGGTCCGAAGATCCCGTCGTGCTTCCCGCCGGCTCGCCGTCGCTCTATCTCGTGAAGCGCGTCCGCGACGAAGCGCACCGCTTCGCGATCGAGTACCACCGCAAACTGCGCGGCAACGCGATGACAGCGTCCGTGCTCGACGACGTGCCCGGCGTCGGGCCGACGCGCAAGAAGGCGCTCCTGAAAGCCTTCGGCTCGGTGAAGCGTCTGCGCCAGGCCACCGTCGACGAGATCGCCGCCGTTTCCGGAATCCCCCGTGACACCGCCGAGGAAATCGCATCCGTCATGCGGCAATCCCGTACAGAGCCCGAATCCGCCCACTGACGCCGCCGCACTCCAATTCGGCAGCCCGGGCGCTATACTCGGCAGTAGAGCTGAACTGTCTCCAGCCGCATCGAGGGGGAGTACCTCATGACCGATTCGTGTCCCGCAGACATCCCGCCCTCCCCAGGCGCGAGCGTGCCGGCAGGGGAACGGCCTGAGCTTGTGGTGATCACCGGCATGTCTGGAGCCGGCCGAAGCGAAGCCATGCACACGTTTGAAGACCTCGGCTACTTCTGCATCGACAATCTTCCACCGGCGTTCTTGCCGCAGCTCATCGACCTGGCTAAGCTGCCGGGCTTGGACGTGCGGCGTATGGCCGTCGTATGCGATGTCCGCGCACACGAGTTCTTCGCGGCGCTCTCGGGCGAGATACGCAAGCTCGAGGACCGCGGTGTCGACTCACACGTTGTCTTCTTGGAGGCGGACGACAAGACTCTCGTTCGCCGCTTCAGTCAGACGAGACGTCCTCACCCCCTGTGCGAGGAGGGCGGAACCGTGCTCGAAGGCATCGCCGCCGAGCGGGCCGAGCTCGACGAGATCCGCACTCGCGCAGACCTCGTCATCGATACCACGGGACTTCGGCCCCAAGAGCTGCGCCAAGTGATCCGTGGCAGGTTTTCGGGAGACCCGTCGGCACTCATGCTGACGGTTGAAGTGATGTCATTCGGATTCAAGTACGGAACGCCGTCGGATGCCGATATCGTCATGGATGTGCGGTTTCTTCCGAATCCGTACTACGAGTCGGAGTTGAGGTCACTGACCGGCCTTGCGGATGCTGTCCGGGACTTCGTGTTGGAGAAGCCGGCGACGCAGACGTTCCTGAAACGCTGGCTGCCCCTGCTCGACGACGTCATGCCCGGCTACGTGATGGAAGGCAAGCATCACCTCACCGTTGCATTAGGATGCACGGGCGGCATGCACCGCTCGGTTGCACTGGCCGAGGTCACCGCCGAGCATCTTCGGGAGCAGGGCTATCGAGTCTTCGTCAGTCACCGCGACAGCGGCCGAGATGAGGAGGCCCGTTGAGCGTGGGTGAAGGTAGGCGCGCCGTCGCCATCGGCGGTGGTACGGGGCTGCCCGCCGTCCTGCAGGCCCTTCTCGGCTTGGGATTCGAGACGGCCGCGGTAGTCAGCATGGCCGACGACGGAGGCTCTTCGGGACTTCTTCGCGAGCAGCTGGGAATGCTGCCTCCGGGCGACATCCGCAACTGCCTCGTGGCGATGGCCGCCGAGGAGGACGGTCTAGAGGCGCGCCTGCTTCAGTACCGCTTCCCGCACGGAGAGGGGCTCGCGGGCCACGCGCTCGGCAACCTCATTCTCGCCGCACTCACGGACTTGCAGGGTTCGTTTGCAGAGGCGATTGAGACCGTGGAAGGCTACTTGACCGTACGCGGAAAGGTACTGCCGTCGACCCTGGTCGATGTAAGGCTTACCGGTGTCGACCGGGCCGGCCTCGCACTTACCGGCCAGGCAAAGCTGGCAGTGAGTTCACGGCCGCTCGCGCACGTCCGGCTCGATCCGAACGAACCTGCGCCATATGGCCCGGCGCTTGAGGCAATACGTCGCGCTGATGTGATCGTCATCGGGCCGGGCTCGCTCTACACGAGCATCATTCCCAACTTCCTGGTGGACGGCCTTGCGAAGGCCGTGCGCGACTCGGCTGCGTTGCGCGTCTACGTGTGCAACGTCGCTAACATGCGAGGCGAAACACACGGCCTTGACGCCGCTGATCATGTCATTGCGCTCGAGGAGCACGGGCTCGCAGGTGCGATCGATGTCGCGATCGTGCACGATCCGAGCGTATCGGTGGCTCAGGTGTGCGATGATGACATTGTTGTCGAGCCGGTGGCTTCGGGGCCGGATATCCGGGCCCGGATCGAGGCCCTCGGCATCCGTGTGGTTGGGACTGGGTTAGCAGACGCTTCCAACCCGGCGCGGCATTCCCGTCCTGCTCTCAAAGACGTGCTCGAAGGGGTGGTTTCCTAGGATGTCCTTCACCGCAGAGGTGAAAGACGAGCTCTCGCGTATTGAGCCCAAGCGCCAGTGCTGCCTCAAGGCAGAGCTGGCTGCTCTCGTGCGCATCGAAGGAACTCTGCACATCACCGGACCGGGCCGCTACCGGCTGGAAGTCGCCACGGAAACCGCCCCGGTCGCCCGCGTTGTGGTCAAGTTGCTTCACAACATGTACGGACTGAAGACCGAACTGACTGTGCGTCGCAGTGTTCTGCACAAGACGAACAACTATCTGATCACCGTCCCTTCGCAGCCCGCTCTCGGCCCAGCGCTGTCCGAACTGGGGATTCTGGGAGAAGAGGGGTTCTCGATCGGGATCGACCCCAAGCTGGTCAAGCGCGACTGCTGCGCGATCGCGTACCTGCGGGGAGCGTTTCTCGGCGGCGGATTCGTGGCCGACCCGCACGGCGACTTCCACTTTGAGTTGACCGCCGAGACCGAGCAGCTCGCCCACGACCTTGTCGGCCTGATGGCGCGTTTTCACATCGAGGCGCGCTTGGCACAGCGGCGAGGGACGTTCGCCGTCTATCTCAAGGGCGCCGAGCCCATCGTCACGTTCCTCGCGCTGGCCGGCGCGCACCGCGCGCTTCTGCGCACTGAGGACGTCCGGATCATCAAGTCGATGCGCAACGACGTAAACCGGCTGGTCAACGCCGAGATCGCCAACCAGCAGAAGACCGCCGAGGCGGCTATCCTGCAGATCGAGGCGATCCATGCGCTGGCCAAGTCGAAGGGCCTCGACAGCCTTCCGCCGGCTCTTCAGGAGCTTGCCGAATTGCGGCTCGCCAATATAGATCTCTCTTTGAGAGAACTTGGCGAACTAGCTGACCCGCCACTGAGCAAGTCGGCTGTGTATCATAGGGTTCGTCGTATTGAGGAACTTGCGGCTGAGATGCTCCGTCAGGAGCCGGCCGCCGAGAACTAGGGACGCATTCGGCGAAGACGCTGAAGGCGTTCGTCCACCGGCAGTGGCCGCAATGGAGCGGCCGAACGTAAGGGAGGCACCACCTTGGCTATCAGAGTTGCAATCAACGGTTTCGGACGCATAGGGCGCTTGACGTTTCGGGCGATGGCGAATGATCCAGCCATCGAAGTCGTCGCGGTCAACGACCTGACGGACGCCAAAACGCTCGCACATCTTCTCAAGTACGACTCGATTCACAAGCGCTTTGACCACGATGTTGAGGCTACCGATGACGGCATCGTCATCCACTCGAAAAATCCGCTCGGAGAGCTTATGGGCGTCTCGCACACCATCAAGGTCTTCGCACAGCGCAATCCTGCCGATCTGCCGTGGCGCGATCTGGACATCGACGTGGTCGTTGAGTCGACTGGCTTCTTCACCGACGGCACCAAAGCCAAGGCACACCTTGACGCCGGCGCGAAGCGCGTCGTGATCTCAGCTCCTGCGAGCAATGAGGACATCACGATCGTCATGGGCGTCAACGATGATCAGTTCGATCCCGAGAAGCACTTCATCATCTCCAATGCATCGTGCACGACCAACTGCCTTGCCCCGTTCGCGAAGGTCCTGCGTGACTCCTTCGGCCTTAAGCAGGGCTTCATGAACACGATTCACAGCTACACCAACGACCAGAGCATCCTTGATCAGCCGCACAAGGACCTGCGTCGTGCCCGTGCCGCCGCGATGTCGATGATCCCGACTTCGACGGGTGCCGCCAAGGCCATCGGCCTCGTGCTGCCGGACATGAAGGGCAAGCTCGACGGCATGTCGGTACGCGTTCCCACTCCGGACGGTTCTGTGGTCGACCTCGTCGCCGAGCTTGAGACGCCGGTCACGAAAGAGCAGATCAACGCCGCGATGAAGGCTGCAGCGGAAGGCCCCATGAAGGGCATTCTGGAGTATTGCACCGATCCGATCGTCTCGGTGGATGTTGTCGGCAACCCCGCGAGTTCCGTGTTCGATTCGTTGCAGACGATGGTCATGGGCGGCGAGGGGACATTTGTGAAGTGCCTGTCTTGGTATGACAATGAGTGGGGATATTCGAACCGCGTCAAAGATCTCGTTAAGAAGATCGGGTAATACCACATCAGGTCTATAGCGAGGCTCCGAAGATGCTTCGGAGCCTCGCTGATCTCACTTGTCAGTCTCGGAGGAATCATGTTCGCAAAAAAGACCGTCAAAGACGTCGATGTACGGGGAAAGCGGGTCCTCGTGCGTGTCGACTTCAACGTGCCCCTTTCTGAAGGTGCCGTAGCCGACGACACGCGTATTCGCGCGGCGCTTCCGACGCTTCGCTACCTGATGGACCACGGCGCGCGCGTCATCATCGTGAGCCATCTCGGGCGGCCCAACGGAAAGCCCGACCCGCAGTACTCGCTGCGGCCTGTGCGCCGCTCGCTTGCACGCCTGCTTGGCCGCAACGTCGTCTTCATCGATTCCACGGTCGGCCCAGAGGCTCTCGAGGCAACCGAGCGCATGGTCGACGGCGAAGTTCTGATGCTCGAAAACGCACGGTTCTATCCGGGCGAGAAGGCCAACGACCCGGCCTTTGCCAAGAAACTCGCTGCGCTTGGCGACATCTACGTAAACGATGCGTTCGGGGCAGCGCACCGTGCGCATGCTTCGACTGCGGGAGTGGCCGAGTTCCTGCCTGCCTACGCCGGCCTCCTGCTCGCACGCGAAGTCGAGACGCTCACGACCATGCTCTCAAATCCCGAGCACCCGTTCGTCGCGATTCTCGGCGGCAGCAAGGTTTCCGACAAGTTCGGAGTGATTGACCGGTTCTTGGAGTGCGTTGATACGCTTATTGTCGGCGGGGGTATGGCGTTCACGTTCCTCGCCGCGAAGGGCCTTGAGATCGGCACGTCGATCGTCGAGCCGGAGTGGGTCGAGCCCGCGAAGAAGATGCTTGCGAAGGCGCGCGATCGTGGCGTCGATATCGTTCTGCCTGTGGACTTCATCGTTGCGGATGCGTTTGCCGAAGACGCCGAGATCCGCATTGTGGGCCGCGAGGAGATTCCCGTCGGCATGATGGGCCTCGATATCGGCCCGACGTCGGTGGAGTTGTTCAAGGGTGCTATCTCGGATGCGAAGACCATCTTCTGGAATGGGCCGATGGGCGTCTTCGAAATGAAGCCCTATGAATCCGGTACCAGGGAGGTCGCGATCGCGGTCGGGCGCAACAATCGCGCCGTATCGATCATCGGCGGCGGCGATTCTGTGGCAGCACTGCGCAAGTTCGGCGTTGAAGAGCGGGTGACGTTCGTTTCCACCGGTGGCGGCGCCAGCATGAAGCTGCTGGAAGGTGCGCCGCTTCCGGGCGTCGAGGCGTTGCTCGACAAATAGGGGAACATACAGGCACCGGACAGGTTCTTGGCTTGTCCGCTAAACCGAAAGAGGAGGCGCGAACCATGGGCAGAATGCCGATGATCGCGGGCAACTGGAAGATGTACAAGAACCCAGGCGAAGCCGTCGTTCTTGCGCAGGCGATTGACTATCTTCTCGGCGATGACAAGGAGCTCACCGAACGCGCCGAAGCCGTTGTGTGCCCGCCGTCGATCGACTTGAAGTCCGTTGCGTCTGTCATCGAGTTCGACGCCTCGAAGCTTCGACTCGGTGCACAGAACGTGTACTGGGAATCCGAAGGCGCCTATACCGGTGAGATTTCGCCTCAGATGCTTGCCAGCGTGCAGTGCAGCTACTGCATCGTCGGCCATTCGGAGCGCCGCGAGTACTTCGGCGAGACCGACGCCGATGTCAATCGCAAGGCTCTGGCGCTGTTTGCCATCGGCATCACGCCGATCGTGTGCTGCGGAGAGTCACTCGAGGTGCGCGACGCGGGCAACACGGATGAATTCGTGCGCGCACAGGTTCGCGCTGCGCTTCAGGGTCTGACCGCCGAGCAGGCTGAGAGGCTGGTCATCGCCTACGAGCCCATCTGGGCGATCGGCACCGGGCGCACGCCCACGCCTGAGGCTGCCAACGATGTGGCTCGGTCCATCCGCGCGACCGTCGGGGCACTCTTCGGGCCGCAGGCGGCACTCGGCGTCCGCGTGCTCTATGGAGGCTCGGCCAAGCCCGAGAACATCGCGTTCTTCATGCCCGAGCCCGACATCGATGGCGCGCTCGTTGGTGGGGCTTCGCTTGTCGCGGAGTCATTCGTGGCGATGGTGCGCACTGCTGTGGACTTCGCCAAGTGACGAGGAATCTCCCAGCATTGCTCGTGATCATGGACGGCTACGGCGTGTCAGCCGAGAATACCGGCAACGCCATAGCCGCCGCACGTAAGCCGAACCTCGACGCGATCTTCAGCAGATGGCCCGTCACCACCCTCGACGCATCCGGTCTCGCTGTCGGCCTGCCTGAGGGGCAGATGGGCAACTCGGAAGTCGGACATCTCAACATCGGTGCCGGAAGGGTCGTCTACCAGGAACTCACGCGCATTAACCTCGCGGTTGCGGACCGTTCGATCTTCGCAAACCCTGTGCTCTCGGGTGCGATGAAGGCGGCCGCAGCCGGCGGTGGCGCGGTACACCTCATGGGCCTGCTCTCTGACGGTGGAGTACACAGCCATCGGGATCACCTCTACGCGCTGCTGGAGATGGCCAAAGCGTGCGGCGCCGAGCGAGTCTTCGTGCACGCGTTCCTCGACGGCCGGGACGTGCCGCCACGCAGTGGCCTCGACTTCGTCGCAGACGCCGAGCGGTTTCTCGGCGAACTTGGCGTGGGGCGCATTGCGACGGTCATGGGCCGCTACTACGCGATGGACCGTGACAACCGATGGGATCGCGTAATGAAAGCCTGGCAGGCGATCGTGCTGGGCGAGGGGGTTCCGGCCGACGGTGCCGTCGAGGCTGTGCGGTCGTCGTACGAAGCAGACGTCAGCGACGAGTTCGTGGTGCCCGTCATTGTCGAGGCCGCACCGGTGCACGATGGCGATGCGGTCGTGTTCTTCAACTTCCGTCCTGACCGTGCGCGGGAGATCACGAGGGCTTTCACGGATCCGGCATTCGAGGGCTTCGCACGTCCGGTCACGCCGCAAGTCCGTTTCGTGTGCCTCACTGAGTACGATCCCTTAATTCCTGCCGAGGTCGCGTACCCGAAGGAGTTCCCGATCAATGTTCTGGCCGATGTGCTCTCGGCAGCGGGGTTGAGGCAACTCCATATCGCGGAGACCGAGAAGTACGCGCACGTCACGTTCTTTCTGAACGGCGGCGATGAGGCGGAAAAGGCAGGGGAGACGAGAGTGCTCGTGCCCAGCCCCAAGGTCGCGACGTATGACTTGAAGCCTGAGATGAGCGCGCCTGAG
Organism: Coriobacteriia bacterium; assembly: GCA_013336165.1. NCBI lineage: Bacteria > Bacillati > Actinomycetota > Coriobacteriia > Coriobacteriia bacterium. Next base: position 57,360 of record JAAXUF010000004.1, on the reverse strand, counting down.
GTCACCGAGCGCCTAGTGGCGGCAATCCACGAAGGCGCGGCCGACGTCTACATCGTCAACTTCGCGAACTGCGACATGGTCGGCCACACAGGGTTGTTCGACGCCGCCGTGCGGGCGGTTGAGACGGTCGACGCGGGGGTGGGGGCTGTCGTTGCGGCCATTCGGGAAGCCGGCGGAGTGGCCGTCATCACGGCCGACCACGGCAACGCAGAACAGATGCTCGATGTCGATGGCGTTACCCCGTTTACCGCACACACGTTGTCCCGCGTTCCGCTTGTGGTGGTTGCCGATGCCGTTCGTTCACTGGCTGACGGAGGCATTCTTGCCGATGTGGCGCCGACATTGATCGACCTGCTCGGCATGGAAAGGCCCGTGGAGTGGACCGGTCGCAGCCTGCTGGTATACTGAAACACCCATTTGATGTTATTTTGTAGCGTCTAGTCGAACAATCGCCGAGGAGTCCCGCGTGCAGAATGTACTGTTCATCACAACTCTCGTTATCTGGGGCGTCTCGGCTATCGGTCTGATCGCATTCGTGCTCCTGCATTCAGGGAAGGGCATGGGTCTGTCCGACATGCTCAGCGGAGCGATCTCGCCCACATCAAGTGGGACGAGCATCATCGAAAAGAATCTCGATCGCATCACTGTGGGTTTTGCGATAGCGTTTGGCGTCAGTCTTCTGGTGCTTATGGTGATCTATCCCGCGTAAGGCTCTAGCGGGTATTCAGAGAGTCTTGCACCCTCGAGCGGCGCCTGTGCGCCGCTCTTCTGTTTGTCTCGTGAATGCGGAGGAAGCCCGTGTCTATCCGCACCCACGAAGACCGATTTCGTCACATAACTTGCCATTCGGCGCCTTACGTGGGACATTCATGCGTAGGTTGTGCCAAAGTTGGCATGCGTTTCATAGGGGGACTGTATTCTCGTGCGACAAAATTAACCATCTGCCACAACGACACAGTTCTGTTCGGGAGAGAAAGGGAGGCAGCAAATGCGGCGTAGTCTCAAACGGTTCATCGTGGTGCCCTTGGCAATCGCAGTGACCGCATCCCTAATCATGACCGTCGGGTGTACTCCGAAGAAGACGATCACGACGGGCGACGGCGCGGGTGTGGCAAAGGGGGGCACGCTCTCCTACTACATCGGAGAGCCTTCATATATCGATCCCTACAACGCTATCGAGTCTAACAACATACAGGTTGCACAGGCTCTGTTCGACAGTCTCACGGCAATCGATTCCCTTGATCCCACCAAGGTCAACCCAGCTGCGGCCACTACGTGGACGGTCAACGCCGATGCGACGGTGTGGACCTTCAAGCTGGATCCGAAAGCCAAGTTCCATGATGGCACGTCCGTTACGGCTGCAGATTTCATCTACGCATGGAACCGCATCGCCAATCCAGAGACGATCAATACCTCCACTGGCAAGGTTGATAGTTCCAGCGTCTCTCTGGCTCCGATCAAGGGATATGAGGAGATGCAGGACGGCAAGGCCACAGAGCTAAGTGGCCTCAAGGCGATTGACAGTCATACTCTTCAGGTGACCTTGTCGGAGACATTTGCCGATTTCAACTACATGGTTTCCCATCCGGCCCTAGCGCCGGTGCTCAAGAGATACGTTGAGGGTGGCGTCCCGTACAACGGTAAGACAGTGCCCTTCGGCGAGATGCCGGTCGGCAACGGTCCGTTCAAGATGTCGGAGCCTTGGACTCACGACCAGAGCATCAAACTGGTCAGGAACAACGACTACTACGGGACCATGGCCAATATCGACGGTGTCAACTTCGCGATCTTCAAGGATCCTGCGGCAGCGTTCACTGAGTTCAAAGCTGGCAACCTTGACTTCACGCAGATTACCGAAGGCCAGATCAAGGCCTCCCAAGCCCAGTATGGCACCTCAGTGGATGGCTACACAGCCAATCCTGGCAAGCAGGTGCTTCTTGGTGCAGAGAACTCAACCTACTTCCTTGTCTTGAACATGAAGGACAGTGTTGTCGGCAACGCGAACCTCCGCAAGGCCATCAGCCTTGCAATTAACCGTCAAGCGATCTGCGACACCGTTTTTGAAGGTACCTGTGCTCCTGCTGACAACATCGTGCCGCCGGGCATAGCGGGATATCAGACTGGGGCTTGGAAGGATTCGCACTACGATGTTGCCGCAGCCAAGGCGGCGTTGACGGCAGCAGGCTATCCTGACGGCAAGGGCCTGTCAACGATCACGCTGTCATTCAATACTGGTGCCGACCACGAGAAGGTCATGCAGCTCATTCAGGCTGATTTGAAGGTCATTGGGATCAACACCACGTTCGAGTCTGCAGACTACCCAACGTATCTCAAAGGGCTTGGTGCTGGCAAGTTCCAGATCGGTCGTCTGGCTTGGAGCTCGGACTATCCGATCATGGACAATTTTCTCTTCCCACTGTTCTTCTCTGATTCCGACACCAACATGCCTCAGTACTCTGATGCATCAGTGGACACTGGGATCAATAAGGCGCGCGCAACGGTGATCGGCGCCGATAGAATCGCGAAGTATCAGGCGGTCAATAACACCATCCAGGCCGCAAACCCCGCTATTCCACTCCTCTTCCTACGTCACAACAATGTTACGTCAAATCGCGTGAACAATCTCCAGTACAGCGCGCAAGGGTTAGCAGACTTCACCGCAGTCTGGCTGACCAACGGCGGCAAGTAGCTGGAAGGGTCGGAGCATATCTGCGTGAAAGCATCATGGGGGTGGTGGGGCAAGTGACCCACCACCCCCACACTTCGTGATCAGCGAGATGGATGGAACAATGTTCCGATATATCTTCCGGAGGTTATTGCAGTTCGTTCCTGTGTTTTTCGGAGTGACCCTAGTGCTGTTCCTCATCACGACAGTCCTGCCGGGCGATCCGGTGCGCTTGCGTGCGGGGGAGAAGTCGATGTCACCAGCAGTCGAAGCCGCATTGCGCGCCCAGTACGGGTTCGACAAGCCATGGTACGTGCAGTATGGGAACTACCTGAATGCGCTTGCCCACGGCGACTTGGGCGTCTCCATCGCCACAGGACGGCCGGTTGCCGATATCATCAAGACCACCTATCCCTACACCGTCAAGCTTGCCCTCTCAGCGATCGTTGTCGAGATCATCGTTGGCATCGGAGTCGGTATAATTGCGGCGGTGAAGCGGTACAGTATCTGGGATATCTTAGCGACTCTGTCGACATCGGTTCTGGTCGCACTGCCCGTCTTCTGGCTCGGCATCATGCTCCAGTACGTCTTTGGGATCTGGTTACAGAAACAGACAGGCGGCATGTTCTATCTTCCAGTCACAGGCGCCGGGGGAGGTGCCGATGGGTTCCCGGCGTGGGTGCACTTGGTGCTACCCGCGATCACGCTTGCCTCGGTTTCGACCGCCTATGCGGCGCGGATCATGCGCAGCCAACTTCTTGAGGTGAACGGTCAGGACTACATTCGCACCGCGCATGCCAAAGGCCTCGCCCCCGGAGCCGTGCTCCGCAAGCACGCACTGAAGAACGCATTGATCCCGGTTGTGACGTTCATCGGTCTGGATCTGGGGGCAATGCTTTCTGGTGCTGTCCTGACCGAGACGGTCTTCAACTGGCCCGGAATCGGCTTCACGATCTCCAGAGCCGCCTTTCAGCTGGACTATCCCACCATCTTTGGCTGCACGGTCGTCATCCTGTTTGCGGTCATGATCGTGAACCTCCTCGTCGATATCAGCTATGCGTTTCTTGACCCGAGAATCCGCTATGGCGGATCGGCGGGTGAGTGAGATGACGGACACCAGTTCGGCACCTGTAGCTCCCGAAGGACCAATCGCCGATGCTCAGTACTCCGAGAAGGCCCGCACCTTATGGGGCGATGCCTGGTTCAGGCTGCGGCGAAACAAGCTGGCGGTTGCGGCACTGGCGTGGCTGCTCATCATCGTTATCGGAGCGGTTACGGCAGACCTCTGGGTGCCTCAGCACTATGGCTACCCGAACGCCATCAACACGCAGACCGCCATGGCAAACCGCCTCCTGCCGCCTTCTATGACCCATCCAATGGGAACCGACGATCTGGGGCGCGACGTCTTCTCCAGAGTCGTGTACGGATCTCGGGTTTCTTTGACCGTCGGTCTGGCCGCAGTACTGGTCTCGGTGTTCATCGGCTTGTTGATGGGAGCGCTCTCGGGCTTCTATGGCGGCCTTGTGGACGCCACGGTCATGCGTATCGCCGACGTGTTTCTCGCGTTTCCCTATATTCTCTTCGCGATCCTGCTGCTCTCGGTGTTACCGCCCAGCCAGCGCGGCTTGTTACCGGTCGTGGTGACAATCGGTGTACTCGGCTGGCCCTCGATCGCCCGGGTGTTCCGTTCTTCGATCTTATCGGTCAAGGAAAGCGACTACATCGACGCTGCTCGAGCTCTGGGCGCAAGTGACTTGAGACTCGTTCTCCGGCACATTCTGCCTAACGCCGTTGCACCCATCGTGGTCTACGCCACCATGTCGGTAGGAGGAGCGATTCTGACCGAGGCGGCACTTTCATTCTTGGGTCTCGGGGTCCAGTTCGATCCCTCACGCAGCCCGAACGTGGTGTCGTGGGGCCGCATGATCAGCGACGGGCAGAACTATCTCATATCGAATCCGGGGCTCATCATCTGGCCCGGTATAGCGATTCTGTCCACGGTGTTGGCGTTCACGCTGCTTGGTGACGGAATCCGTGACGCCCTCGACGTGAAGATGAAGGACTAGCGATGACAGATCAGCCTTTGCTTCAGGTCACTGACCTCAAGATGCATTTTCATACCCGTGACGGCGTCGTCAAGGCGGTCGATGGAGTCACATTCGAACTGAACCGCGGCGAGACGATCGGCGTGGTGGGAGAGTCTGGCTCGGGCAAGTCCGTCTCGGCGATGACGCTCATGCGGCTTGTGCCGATGCCTCCCGGCAAGATCGAGGGGGGCGAAGCGCTCTTCAAGGGCAAATCGCTGCTCACGATGAGCGACGCCGACATGCGCCGTGTTCGCGGCAATGAGATCGCGATGATCTTTCAAGATCCGATGACGTCGCTCAACCCTGTCTATCGCGTCGGCAAGCAACTTGCCGAGCCGCTGCGCATTCACAAGGGCGTTCACGCCAAAGATGCCGAGGCGAGGGCCGTGAAGCTTCTGGAACTCGTGGGAATCCCGCATGCATCGCAGCGCGTACGAGACTATCCGCACCAGTTTTCGGGCGGCATGAGGCAGCGTGTCATGATTGCGATGGCGCTCGCCAACGACCCGGACATCCTCATCGCCGATGAGCCGACGACCGCGCTCGATGTCACCATCCAGGCGCAGATCATCGAGATCATGCAAGAGCTTCAGAAACGAACCGGCACGGCGATCATCATGATTACGCACGACCTCGGTGTCGTCGCCGATATGGCCGACCGTATCCTCGTCATGTATGCGGGCCGTGCGGTCGAGTACGGCACGGTCGACGACGTCTTCTACAGCCCCATGCATCCATATACGTGGGGTCTCATGGACTCGTTGCCCCGGCATGACCTCACCGAAAAAGGGGAGCTGTGCCCGATCAAGGGGCAGCCGCCCAGCCTCATCCATCTGCCGGGCGGTTGCACATTTCATCCGCGGTGCCCGTACGCCCAGGAGCGGTGCCGACTGGAGTCACCAACGTTGCGTGCGGTTATCGGAAGCCATCAGGCCGCCTGTCACTTTGCGGGCGACTCTGGTTTTACGCGGACAGAGATGGCTTGCGCGGGGGTGAGTGCATAGCATGAGTGAACTGATCAGGGTCGAAGGGCTGACAAAACACTTCAAGGTGAGCGATGGCGTGTTTTCGCGTAACAAAGGCGTCGTCCACGCCGTTGACGACGTCGCGTTCGACGTCGAGCAGGGACAGACGCTCGGGCTTGTCGGCGAGTCGGGGAGCGGTAAGTCGACGACCGGCCGAATGATCATCCGCCTGACGGAACCGACCAGTGGCAAGGTCATCTTCGAAGGCAAGGATGCCTTGGCGCTCAAGGGCCGCGACCTGCAGGCCTATCGCCGACAGGTGCAGTTCATCTTTCAGGATCCCTATGCCTCATTGAACCCCCGAATGACGGTGGGGGAAATCGTCGGTGAGCCGCTGGCCATTCACAGCATCGGTACTCGCGCCGAGAGGACGAGCCGCGTCAAGGACTTGCTTGACGTCGTGGGACTGAACCCTGAGCACTCGAATCGCTATCCGCACGAGTTCTCTGGCGGCCAGAGACAGCGTATCGGGATCGCACGGGCGCTTGCGCTCAACCCCAAACTCATCGTTGCCGATGAACCCGTGTCGGCGCTTGACGTCTCCATCCAGGCGCAGGTCCTGAACCTGCTCGATCAGCTCCAGGACCAGTTCAACCTCACGTACATATTCATCGCGCACGACCTGTCAGTCGTTCAGCACATCTCCGACCGCGTGGCCGTCATGTACCTCGGCAAGATTGTGGAGATCGCGGACTGGAAACAGCTCTATTCCGAGCCAAACCACCCGTACACGCAGTCGCTGCTCTCGGCGGTTCCTCTTCCGGATCCCAAGGCCCAGCGCGAACGCAGGCGTATTCTGCTGCCGGGGGACCCGCCGAGCCCGATCGATCCGCCGTCGGGTTGCCGATTCCACACGCGTTGTCCGATCGCGCAGTTCCCGGTGTGCGCGGATTGCGAACCGGAGTTGAGGGAGATCGAGCCGGGGCATCGGGTTGCGTGTCATTTTGCGAAGCCGTTCCCGATCGTGGGCGAGTCGGCGCCGATCATCGACGAGGAGTTGCTCGAAGTCGTTGTAGGGGATGCGCTTTAGCTTGTCGGTGTGCGAGGAGTATCAAGAAGGATCGAAAGGGGACTGGTACCCCGTAATCGGTGTTGGTATACTCTCCCTCGCTGTCCTCTAGGGGCGGTGTTCGAGTCGAAGTGGCGGAACGGCAGACGCGCTAGGTTGAGGGCCTAGTGAGGGCAACCTCGTGAGGGTTCAAATCCCTTCTTCGACACCATGATCAACCTGCGGCTCTCTCCGGACACGGGGAGGGCCGCTTTGTTTGTCAGCTGTCTGTGGTCGCCATCGAGTTGACGCGAATGCGCTCGTATGGAAAAGTACAACAAGTAAGAAAAGTAAGATTCGACGCAGAACTGCGAGTCGCGATTCTGCTGTGTGGCCGACACGCCATTAGGAGGTTGATCACGTGTTCAGTCCGGAGTTCTTTGGTTCCACCGTAATAAGTGATAGAGGTCAAGTAGTGATCCCCAATAAAGCGCGGAAGGCACTGGGCCTCGAAAAAGGTGACACGTTGATCGTCATGGGCATGAACGACCAGGCAATCATGCTCGTCAAGGCGGACAGTATCGAGAAGATGATTGCTGAGATGTCTGAGAAGACGATGATGCTAGGTCAAATGGTCAAGGAAACAAAGGGACAAAGTAATGAATAAAGTAATCGAAATAACGGATGTCACCAAGATCTATAGAACCGGCGACGAAGATACCGTTGCCTTGGACGGCATCAGCTTGTCGATTGAGCAAGGTGAGTTTGTTGCCATCATGGGTCCGTCCGGCTCAGGCAAGTCCAGCCTGATGCACATCATCGGATTGCTGGACACAGCAACAAGAGGCAAGTACTGCCTCGATGGCACGGACGTGAGTCAGCTTGGAAAGGGCAAGCAATCGGAGATTCGCAATCAGGAGATAGGGTTTGTGTTTCAACAGTTCAATCTGCTTCCGCGTACCTCGGTCTTGGACAACATTCTGTTGCCGACCATCTATGGCAAGATCGACAACCCCGACAAACGAGCAAACGACCTTGCTGAAGAAGTGGGGCTCGGCGACAAGAAGAAAAACAAGAGCAATCAGCTTTCGGGCGGCCAGATACAACGAGTCGCTGTTGCCAGGGCACTGGTGATGGATCCTTCAATCATCCTCGCCGACGAGCCGACAGGAAACTTGGATACGAGGACCTCCAACGAGATCATGGCTCTGTTCCAAGAGATCAACAAGAAGGGCGCAACCATCGTTCTGATCACTCATGAGGCGGACATCGCTGCATTTGCCGACAGGATCATCTACCTGCGCGACGGCAAGATTGTGAAGGAAAAGTAAATGAAATACTGGATTATTTCCAAGCAGTCGATACGGGCGATCTTCGCCAACAAGGGACGCAGCTTCTTGACGGTCCTCGGCATCATCATCGGCATCGGTTCGGTGATCGCACTCATTTCCATGGGTAATGGCGTGCAAGCGAACATAAACTCTCAGATCGGGAAACTCGGCACCACGAACCTGACTATCACACCGGGGGGAGGTCTCGGGGCCATGTCCAGCGCGACCAGTCAAAGCAGCGGGCAAAGCTCAGGCATGGGTTCGGGCAGCGCCTCAGGGGGAGGCTTTGGTGGGAGCACTTCGACACTCAGCGAGAAGGACCTGAAATCACTCGCCGATACCACCAAGAACCCGAAGATAAAGGCCGTAACCGGCACGGTCTCAGGATCGGTTCTTGTCACCGTGGGCGCGGATCAGCGACGTATCACGGTCGCAGGCGTTGCTCCTGCCGCATTCGACATCAACTTGCTTTCCGTAGAGGACGGGAAGTTGTTCGACAATGCTGACGTCACGGCGAAGAACAAGGTACTGGTCTTAGGCAGCAAAGTCGCCGTCGATGTCTACGGAACCACCAGTCCGATTGGTCGGGAGATCACTATCGATGGCGATGTGTACGAGATCATCGGCGTGCTCTCGGAGAAGGCCGAATCCGGCTTCAGCAATCCGAATACACAGATGTTCACACCATATTCTGCGGCAATGGTGACGTTCAAGAACGGCAATTTCAGCACGATGATCGCTCAAGCCGTTGATGAGGCCTCAGTGGAGGAAGCCAAAGCTGAAGTCCAAGCAACGCTTCTGGCCAACCACGGCATCACGGATCCGAAGAAGGCCGATTTCTCGATCTTGTCGTCAAAGGACCTGCTTTCCACGGTAAGTAGCATTACCGGTGTTCTGACATCGCTTCTCGCGGGGATTGCTGCCATATCGCTTGTCGTTGGCGGCATCGGAATCATGAACATCATGCTGGTCTCGGTGACTGAGCGTACCCGCGAGATCGGTCTGCGCAAGGCAGTGGGAGCCAAGACGTCTGACATTCTGTTGCAGTTCATCGTCGAGGCTTTCCTGCTGACTCTTGCCGGCGGAGTCATCGGCATCTTCCTTGGATTCTTGGTCGGCAAGGTTCTCTCGGGGTTCTTAGGGTTCACCCCCATCGTGACAATGAGCGCGATCGCACTAGCAGTAGGGGTTTCCAGCGCAGTCGGATTGATCTTTGGTATCTATCCGGCGGCCAAAGCGGCTCTGCTCAATCCAATCGACGCACTCAGGTACGAGTAGACCAAGAGCTTGCGCCGCCATGCTTGACTGCGGCCCTCCCGGATACGGGGAGGGCCGCTTGCGTTGTGGGGAAACCGCTATGGAAACGTCATCCATCTTGAATGCCGCATCTTGCGCTACACTCAGTACTGCCGAAGCGAGGCAATCGGTCGCTGACATAGGGGGTCGCGTGGAGTCGGATCTCGAAGCGAGATCATCTCGGGTAAGTTCGCTCCCGATGGATGCCCGAAGCCGTGACGTCTTGGATTGCGCCCGAGATGCGGTGCTTATCGTCGACGCAAGCGGAACCATCCTTGACGCGAACTCCTCGGCTGGGGAAATCTACGGATATCCACTACATGTGTTGATCGGCATGTCGATCAGCGATCTGAGAACCCGTGAGACGCGTACGGGAATGCAGGAACAGCTTGGCGCAGCCCTTCAGGGCGGCATCCTCTTCGAGGCTGCACACCTGCGCAGCGACGGTTCGACATTCCCCGTAGAGGTGAGTTCGCGCGGAGTCGATCTCGCGCATGGCCGAGGGGTCGTGAGTGTGATCCGCGACATCACCCGCCGTCGGCACAATGAGGCCGAGCGCGAGCGACTCATTTCGGAGCTGGCAACCTCGAATCAGCACCTTGAGGGACTACTGCGAATCGTCTCAGGCGCGCTCGACCATGCTGGGCAGGAGCGCCTTCTCGCCGAGACGCTCGAGACGCTTGCGGAAGTTGTCGATGCGGACGCGGTGGTCCTTCTGGAACGGGATCAGGATGCTTTGGTTGTCACGTACCAGCGAGGTGCTTCCTCGTGGGCGCCGACCGGGCTTCGGGTCCCGGAGGAGCAGGGCTTTGCCGCCAGAATTGCTGAGGCCGGGAAGCCGATCTATGTCGCCAGCCTCTCTGAAAGTCCATGGCGCATGGACATCCTGCAGTCGGCGGGCATTCGCTCCGTATTTGGCGTGCCGATGTTTCTGGGCGGCTCTCTCTTCGGCGTGCTGGAACTCGCTTGGTGGAGTCAGCACGAGGTGAGCGTCGCACAGAGCACCATGATCCAGCTGGCCGCCAGTCGCATCACTCTGGCTGTGGCAAATGCTCGGCTCTTCGAGCGCTCGCGCAAGGTACAGGTCATGAGTACCGCACTGAACGAGCTTAATGTGCTCGTGAACGGTTCACTGCACCTGACGGACATGTTGAACGTGCCTGCGGTGCTCGCCATCGTCGCCGAAGGGCTCGACTGCGAGTCGGTGGCGTTCGGGACCGTGGACGAGGCCACCCTCACGATCACGTATTCGCATGGGTTGGACAGGCGTCGTTCTTCAGTGCTGCTCACTCTTGAGGCGGTGAAGGCACTGGAACTCGGAGACTCAGCGCTTGCGACCGGTGGTTGGGTCGACATCCCGGGTTTCGAGGACGGCTCGGCCCACCCAAGGCCTCGCAAGATGCTCGCAGTGCCCGTTGAGGCAAGAGGCGAGCGTTTCGGCGTGATGTTGCTCGGAGACTCCGAAGAAAGGCGTCTTGATGAGTTGACTCTCGAATACGCGAAGCGCTTCGCCGACGTCATAGCGCAAGCCCTCGCCAACTCAGAGGACTTCGCGAGCGAGCATCGTATCGCCGAGACCCTGCAGGAGGCGTTGCTTACGGTCCCGGCATCGGTTCGAGGGGTCGCGTTCGAGCATCTGTATCGCTCGGCGACTGTCAACACCCGCGTCGGTGGCGACTTCTATGATTGGTTCGAACTTGCTCGCGGGCGCGTTGGGCTCGTTATAGGAGATGTCTCGGGGAAGGGTCTGGAGGCTGCTATTCTGACTTCCGTCATCAAGGACACGATTCGTGCTTATGCGCACGAGACGTCCTCTCCTGCGGTTGTGATGAAGCGGGTGAATCACGCCCTGGGGCGTGCAGCGCGGCTGCCGGAATTCGCGAGCGCCTTCTTCGCGGTTATCAATACGCGTGACGGAGAGATGACGTACTGCAGTGCGGGCCACCCTCCGGCGGTCGTGCTCGGCAAGGACGGGTCGGCTAGGCTTCTGCCGGGGGCTTCTCCCATCATTGGCGTGTCTGACGATATGGAGTACAAGGACCAGCGGCTTGTGCTGGGCAGGGATGAAACGGTGGTGCTCTACACTGACGGGGTGACCGAATCCCGAGACGGAGACGGGCGTTTCTTTGGCGAGGATGGACTGATATTCTCGCTGGAGGCTGCGGTTTCTTCCGGGGCCAACGAGCTGCCGTCCGTGCTCATGGATGACGTCACCAGATTCGCAGACGGCCGGCTCTCCGACGATATCGCGATCGTGTCGCTGCGCTTGGCCTGACAAAGGAGCTGGTTGCTCCCTGTCTTCAAGGAGGAGGTGCTCCATGTCTGAGGTATCGCGCCGATCGGAGGGCATTCGCCCGTTTGTGGTCATGGACATCGTTGCGTGTGCGACAGAGCTCGAGGCGCAAGGCAGAGACATTGTTCGGCTTGAGATCGGGGACCCGGATTTCCCGACACCAAAGGTGATCTCGGATGCCGCGGAGGCGGCGATGCAGTCCGGGAGCACGCACTATACGCCGTCATTGGGACTTCTCGACCTGCGTGATGCGCTCTCGGCACACTATCGCGATCACTACGGCGCGACGGTCGATCCGGCCAACATCGTCGTTACGCAGGGCACTTCGCCGGCCATGCTGCTCCTCTTTGGCGCGTTGTTGGACCCGGGTGACGAGGTCATCATGCCCGATCCCTGCTACCCCGCCTATCCGAACTATGTGACGTTTCTCGGCGGGATCCCCAAGTTCGTGCGGGTGCGCGCCGAGGACGGTTTCCGCTATCGGCCGGAAGAGGTCCGCGCCGCGATCGGCCCGCGCACCAAGGCAATCATGATCAACTCTCCCGGTAACCCCACCGGAGCCGTGCTGGGCGACGAGGATCTTCGTGCGCTTGCTCAAATCGCCGTGGACACAGGCGTCCACATAGCGAGCGACGAAATCTATCACGGCCTGGACTTCTGCGGTCCCGACCGGACGATTCTGTCCTACACTGACCGCGCCTTTGTCCTGAACGGATTCTCGAAGGCGTATGCGATGACAGGATGGCGTCTCGGCTACCTGATCACGCCCCCGGAGTTCATTCGCCCTGCCGAGAAGATCCAGCAGAATTTTTTCCTCGCCGCAAACGCGTTCGTTCAGCAGGCGGGGGTAGTCGCGTTGACGCAGGCGCAAGGCGACGTCGCGATGATGCGCGCCCTCTACGACGAAAGGCGCCGTTATCTTGTTCCTGCGCTCGAAAGCGCGGGTCTGATCATTGCGAGTCCACCTTGCGGTGCGTTCTACGTCTTTGCCGATGCAAGGGCATGGGGCGAAGACTCCTTGGCCCTCTCATACCGGCTTCTCGAAGAGGCAGGTGTCGCTACTGCGCCGGGCGTCGACTTCGGACCTGGGGGAGAAGGGTTCCTCAGGTTGAGTTATGCGACATCGCTCGATCGACTGCAGGAAGGGGTCGCGCGCTTGGGTGTTTGGGCGACGGAAAACACCTAGTTGGAAAAAGCCGACATGCCTGTTGGTTCGCCCTTTGCTCACTCTATCGCAGCAGCATGTCTCGCCGGCCGCTCTTCGGGTCCAAATGTGAGGGAGACTGGTTAGCGAGTGACTGATACTGACGTGTGGAGCAAGGCCGATCTGCATATTCATTCTGATCACAGTGATGGTCTTTCGAAGATCTCCGAGATCATGGATTACGTTCAGCACAAGACAGACCTGAGTGTGATAGCGATCACCGATCACAACACCATCGAAGGCGCGCTCGTCGCCAAGTCGCTTGCCGAGGCCTACGATTTCGACGTTGTGGTCGGATCGGAGATCACTTCGAGCGCGGGGCATATTCTCGGCCTATTCATCGAAGAGGACATCCAGGCCGGGATGTCGGCGACCGACACGATCCGCGCAATCGAGGAGCAGGGCGGAATCGCCGTAATCGCTCACCCGTTTGCGAACCGGGCCTTCGGGCCCTTTGGGCTCAAGAGTGTAGGCAATGCCATCAACGACTTGGCCTACAAGGCTCTTGAGGTCTACAACTCCTCACCGTATCTCATCTACGCCAACCGTCTTGCCGCCAAGACGTTCGTGCACGGGCAGGGAATCGCCGCAACCGGCGGTAGCGATGCTCATGTGTGCAAGGCGATCGGCAAGGGCTATACGCTGTTTCGGGGTTCGAGCGCAGAAGACCTGCACCTCAGCATCGACAATCTCGAGACACGCGCTCAGGCCGAACGCGGAGGTCTCTCCATTGCACTGCGCTATGCGTTTCGCTACCCGCAGATTCGCCGGATGCAGGCGCGCAACTGGGAACGCTGCAAGGCGCACTAACCTCTGGGCGGGCGGCATCGGCCGGATTGTCCGCCTAGGAGGATCCCAGCATGTCGGCGACATCCGATCTCAGGGCCTCAACGAACCCCGGATCATCGTGCCATGCAGGCAGCGTGACTATCGACACAGTCTCAGCCACGCGCGCCCGGTTTCCGGCCAACGGGATGTCGAGTGCAGTCTCGAGTGAGTCCAAGGGGAAGCAAGCGGGGGACACCACAATGCGCTCGCACCCTATTGCCTCCAGATGTCGCAGAGTGCCGGTGATGTCGGGGGAACGCCAATCCATCCAAGCGATGCGTATGTTGGCCTCGGGGATCCCGAAGCCGGTCAACAGCAGCCGGACGCGTTGCAGAAACGCCGTCTCCTGCGTGTCGAACTCGCCACGTTCCTGAGCGAGACTCTCCGGCTGAGCTCGACCGACAAGGGCGACACCGGTGGTCGAAGGGTTTGTGGCCGCCGCCATTGCGCGTGTCGCGACAAGCCGGGCGATGCGATCGGCATGCCACAGGGGTTGTGCGTAGGAGACCGTGACGCCGAGAGATTCGAGGCGCAGTGCGTCGACCTCGCGCTTCGCAGCGTCTACCTGTGGTGATTCGGCAATGAAAGCCTCCGCGATGGTGAACGTACGGAAGCCCTGTGCGACGGCTTTGAGAATCACGGTTGCAAGCGCCCGCTCTCCTCGGCACCACGCGGATTCGACGCACCCGACATTCTTGTGCCGCTCGAGGGTGACGGCAAGACGTTCTGCTAGCAGATCGAGCTCGTGGGCCGAGGGACTGGTGCCGCCGCGTGCCCGGTATCTCATCTTCTGGGCCATGAAGATGAAGGGGAGGAGTGCTATGGATGGGTCGAGGGTACCCTGTTTCGCCAAATCCCTCAGGGCTCCGGCGACGATTCGGGCGCTGTAGCCGGGGGGCTCGACTTCGCCAAGCACAATGACAGCGCCTTTTCCGATACCTGCGGGCACCTCAGCCGGGAGCGGAGGTCGACTGGGACGAGTTGCCAGCCCCTCGAGGACGGCGGATGCCAGGGCGTAGCCGCCGACAAGACCCGCCGCACCAAAGATTGCCGCATACGCGACGGCATCGAGCCGATCGTAGCTGGCGATGATGGATACAAAAGCCCACAGGCTTATCCCGAGGCCGGTGACGCCAGCTACGGCAAACACGCGCTCTGAGACCGATCGTGCGGCAAGAAGTCCTACAAGCGAGCCGCCTGAGACGATGGCGCCTGCGGCGAGCACGATCCATAGGAGTTCGGCATGTGGCATAAGCTCGTGCGCTCCGATCCCTTAGGAGGAGTACTTGAGAAACACGGATATGGCCCGATCGATGGCTTCGTCGTGGGAGGCGGTCCCCACTTCGGCTTCGGTGAGGCATTCCCGCATACTGTGGCTGATGATGTGTACGCCAACCTGATTCAAAGCAGATTTCGCTGCCATGACCTGCGTTAGAACAGAGGCGCAGTCCTTCTCGGATTCAACCATCGTCTGAAGACCCCTGATCTGTCCCTCGAGTCGGCGCAGCCGGTTGATGATCTTCTTGCGCTCGATTTCGCTCGTGACGACGTTGGGATGGTCCGATACGTTGTCAGCCATGACTCCCCGTGCCCTTTCATTGCGGTATGCTGAATCGATTACCGATAATGATACCCCCTAGGGGTATCAGCAACAAGACGCCGCGCGCTACACGCTACTGCCAAGGAGACGGATTTGTCTGGTTCACACCGCCTGCAGGGCTACTCTCTCGCTCTGCTGGCTGCTACGTTTTGGGCGACCGGAGGCCTTACGGCCAAGTGGCTGTTCACACAATCCTCGGCTGCCACGGCTTCCTGGCCGGTGCCGCCGCTGGGTATCGCGATCGAGCCGACCGCTCTGGCGGGGGCCCGTGCCCTCTCCGCTTTCCTCCTCATGGCTGTTGTGCTCGCATTCTGGAAAAGGGACGAACTCAGGATCACGCCGCATGACGTTCCGTTCTTGGCCATCTTTGGGGTGGTCGGTCTCGCCATGGTTCACTTCACATACTTCAAGACACTGTCCTTGGCCAACGTAGCCACGGCAGTTCTTCTTGAGTACCTAGCACCGGTGCTCGTGCTGGTGATAGGGGTTGCCTTCATGCGCCACCGATTCACATGGACGCTGCCCATCGGCGTTGCCCTTTCTGTGGGCGGGAGCGCTCTCGTTGTAGGGGCACTCGATAAAGGCGGGCCCGTGGTGTCGCAGGCGGGACTGATGTGGGGGCTGCTCTCGGCGGTGTTCTTCGCGATCTACTCGCTGATGGGTGCCGTTGCCGCCAGTCGCTTCAGCCCGTATACGACTCTCGTTTGGGGGCTCGGATTCGCATCGATCTTCTGGCTTGTCGTACTCGGTCCGCGCGCAGTTCTCGGCGTATTCGCCGACCCCAAGACGATGAGCGCCGTGTTGTTCATGGCGGTATTCAGCACGATCATCCCGTTCACAGCCTTTCTCGCCGCGCTCAAGTACATTGCGCCGACAAACGCCACGGTCACTTCGACTGTCGAGCCGGTGATCGCCGGCTTCGGCGCGTTTCTGCTCTTCGGCGAAACGCTGACATTGCTGCAAATTGCGGGTGGGCTGCTGGTGATCGCAGCGATAATCGTGGTTCAGCTTCCGGCGCGCACGCAATCTCCAATCCTTCCTCCGCGGGATTAGGCCGATCACGCAGGAGCTCGCCACCGTCGGCCAAGTCTGAGTCCGGTTCCGCGGTGGTATACTTTTTGCAATGGCGGGCGCTTTCTGGTTCCCGTTTGCGCATCGAGGGAGGGTCGATGGAGCTTTCGCACCGCCCCGAATTGCACCACAAAGTGACGCTGTCGCCACAGGTGTATCAGGGGCTCAGCATACTGGCGATGCCTGTCGCCGACCTTCAGCAGCTTATCGAAGTCGAGATGCTTGAGAACCCCGTCCTTGAAGTGGACGAATCCGAATCTGAGCCTGTGGAGGGCGAAGAGCCGCCCGCGGAAGACGACGAGCGTTCTTGGGACGACTGGCTCGACATGTATGAAGACCTCGAATCGATCGATCAGTCTGCGCCGCGAGATCCGAACGCCGATCAGACGAACACCGAGGATTTTGTCGGCGGAGTCCAGTCGTTCATCGACTACCTGCTCGAGCAGCTGGGCCTTCTCGATCTTTCTGAAGGCGTCGCACGAGCCGGGCGTGCCATTGTCGGGTCGCTTGATGATGACGGCTTCTTTGTCGGTTCGCTCGACGAGATCGCACGCATGGCCGGGGTTTCTCGGCGCGCCGCTCAGGCAGGGCTGGAAGCCGTTCAACAGCTCGATCCTGCGGGTGTGGCGGCACGCGATCTGCCGGAGGCGATGTGTTTGCAGATGCGTTCGCTCGGCATCGAGGAGCCGCTGCTTATGCGCATCGTCCGCGAGTACCTTGATGACGTTGCGGCCAACCGGTATCGCAAGATCGCGCGCTCGCTCAAGACTGACGAAGATGAAGTGCGCCGACTGGTCGAGATCCTGCGCCTTCTGAACCCTCGTCCCGCCGGAGCGTTCTCGCCCGGTCCCTCTCCCGGCTACATCGTGCCGGATGTCACGGTCCGCAGACTCGGAGACGACTGGACGATTACTCCGAACAACGAAGCGCTTCCTTCGCTTCGCGTGTCCCCGCGCTACCGGTCGATGCTGCGTAGCGACTCTTCTGCCGATGGTGACACGCGCCGATATCTGAAGGACAAGATCCGCTCGGCGGAGAGCTTCATAAAGAATGTGGACAGGCGCAAGGACACAGTGTCGCGCATTGCCGAGATCATCTTGGATGTGCAGCAGGATTTCTTCGAAAACGGCAAGGGGATGTTGCGTCCGCTTCGCCTTGAGGATGTGGCGGTCGAGATCGGAGTGCACCTGTCAACGGTGTCACGCGGTGTGACGGGCAAGTACATTGCGACGCCGTATGGGCTGTTTGAGTTGAAGCATTTCTTCAGCGGAGGATATCGGACGACATCCGGAATGGATGTCGCGGCCACAAGCATCAAGCGGCGTCTCAAAGAGTTCGTACAAGAAGAAGATGCGGCAAAGCCGCTATCGGACCAAAGTCTCGCCGAGATGCTCTCCAAGGAGGGCGTTACCGTTGCGAGGAGGACGGTGGCAAAGTACCGGGAAGAATTACACATCGAGCCGAGCTGGGCAAGGCGGCGCAGATGAGCGGCAAGAAAGCTGCTCCAGCAGTCATCATCATCTTCCTGATGTTCCTGCTGATAACCGTACTGTATCTCTTCGCGGGTGCCACGGTCGGAGGCGTGCCATTGTGGAGTCTTCACCAGCGGCTGTACTACATTCCGGTGGGCTATGCCGCGTATCTGTTCGGCAGGCGGGGAGGAATCGTTGCAGTAGTCGTGGCGTGTGCGATCGTGGTGTTGCACTCGTGGCTGCCGGTCGGGGAATCGGCAGTCCTCGGATTCGACACCTGGCTTGAGGTGGGATCGCTGATTGCGGTGGGTGCGATACTGGGCACCATGCGCGATACGGAACAGACGAAGAACGCGGATCTCAAACGCATGTCTCTACAGTTGGAAGGCGCCTACAAGAAGCTTGAAGACAGGGCGATTCAGCTCATCAACATCCAAGACTACACACAGTCGATTCTGCGCTCGATCACTTCGGCGGTGCTCACGGTAGGTCCTGATGGATCGGTCGCGACGGCCAATGCGGCAGCGGAACGTATGCTCGGGGTCTCGGAGTTCGAGATGGTTCCCAAGCCGATCGGATCGCTGTTCCGGTCGGACGGCGGTCTCGGCGGCGATGTCGCGAAGGTGTTGGCCGGCCGATTGCCTCTCGCCATGAGAGAGACGACCATTCAGACGGTCGGTGGGCGCATGCTGCACGTGCAGGCGTCCACGTCATGCATGCGCGATGTAGATGGGGACAACCTTGGGGCAGTCATCACGCTGGAGGACGTCTCTGACGTGAAAGCCCTGACGGATCAGCTCATCCGGGCAGATAGGCTTGCCGCGTTGGGACAGCTGACCGCAGGCGTTGCTCACGAGGTGCGCAATCCGCTGGGGGTGATCCGTGCGAGCGTTCAGCTGCTGGAAGATGCTCACGGTGATGCGGCCCGCATCAAGGAGATCGCTGGGGTCATCAAGCAGGAGATCGATCGGCTCAACCGTGTCATCAAGGCCCTCCTGGACTTTGGCAGGCCGAGCACGCCCACTCTCGTGCGGACGGACCTGCGCGAAACGATCGCCCACATCGTGTCGTTTGCGAGCCGATTCGCACTGCAGTCCGGTGTCCGGATCGTGCAGAAGGTCCCGGAGGACCTGCCGGCCGTGAGCGGTGACCCCGATCAACTCGAGCAGGTATTTCTGAATCTGGTGACAAACGCGGTACAGGCGATGGGTGACATTGGCGGCATCATAACCATAGAGGCGCGAAGTGATGAGTACTTTGTGGAGGTATCTGTTGCCGACACCGGGCCGGGTATAGATCCCGCCGACTTAGCCAAGATCTTCGACCCGTTCTTCACCAAGCGGGCCGATGGCACCGGCCTAGGACTCACGGTCGTGCACCGGATTATTGAGGATCACGACGGTCAGGTGGAAGTTGAAAGCGGGCCCGGCGGGACAGTGTTCACAATCAGGCTCCACGTCGCGTCGACAGATTGAGGGAAGAACGATGATCAAAAGAGTGCTCATTGTTGACGATGAGAAGAATATGCGATGGGTTCTCGGTCAGGCGCTCGCGGCTGATGGGTTCGAGATCATTGAGGCGGCAGATGGCGCCAAGGCGTTGGATCTGATCGCCGAGCGTGAGCCCGACGTGATGGTGCTGGATCACCGCATGCCCGGAAAGGATGGGATGGAGGTCTTGCGCACGGTGCGTGCGAAGGGATTGAGCTTCCCGATCATCATGCTGACGGCGCACGGCAATGTGGCCACCGCTGTGGAGGCCATGAAGGCCGGGGCGACCGAATATCTGACGAAGCCATTTGATCTGGAAGAGCTGAAGCTGGCCATCGGCAAGGCCCTGAAATACTCTGGCCTTGCGGCCGAAGTCGAGCGGCTCCGGGGTGAGCTGAATCGAGAATACGATGTTCATGGGATTGTGGCATCTGATCAGACAATGCTCGACGTTCTGAGCACCATCGAGCGCGTCGCTCCGACAACCGCGACCGTTGTGATCTATGGGGAGTCCGGTACGGGCAAGGAGCTGATTGCGCATGCATTGCACAATCTCTCCGATCGGGCATCGAGGCCTTTCGTGGCGGTGAGTGCCGGGGCGCTCCCGGAGACCCTGCTCGAAAGCGAGCTGTTCGGTTATGAGAAGGGCGCGTTCACCGGCGCCGTCATGGGCAAGCCGGGCCGGTTCGAGATGGCGAATGGGGGTACCCTGTTTCTGGATGAGATAGGCGACATATCTCCGGCGACCCAGGTCAAGTTACTCCGCGTCTTGCAGGAGCGCCGTGTCGAGCGACTTGGAGCCACCCGTGGCGTTGAGGTGGATGTGCGCGTCATTGCGGCCACGAACCGCGATCTCCAACAGATGATCGCCGATGGCGAGTTTCGTGAGGACCTGTTCTACCGCCTCAATGTTGTTCCCATTCAGTTGCCCACACTCCGCCAGCGCTCTGGCGATATCCCCCTCTTGGTTGCGCATTTTCTCGACAAGTTCAAGGCTGGTACCAAGAAGCTTAGTCCCGAGTCGATGGAGGCTCTTGTCCGGTATCAGTGGCCTGGAAACATCCGAGAACTTGAGAATACCATCGAACGCATCGTCATCCTCTCGCGCGGTGACGAGATAGACGTGTCCGACTTGCCTGCCGAGGTACGGGCCGGTGTCTCGCCGACCAGCCGAGTGCAGACCGGCTTCGTGTTGCCTGAAGAGGGAGTTGATTTGGAGGAAGTCGAACTGGATCTTGTCAGGCAGGCCATCGACCGCTCGGGAGCAAGCATACCCAAAGCGGCAAAACTCCTGGGCCTGACCAGCAAGACGCTGGAAGTGCGTATGCAACGGCTTGGCCTGTAGCGAACCGGCCCCGAGCTTACGAAGAGGAGAGAGTCATGAGTGAAACCACGAAGTACTTCAAGACATCGGGGTTGCACTGTGCATCATGTTCGAAGCTGGTCGACATGACTGTCGGCGAACTTGAAGGCGTTGCCGATGTCTCGACAGATCTCGCGTCCGCCGAGACGGTCGTGCGCTTCGACCCCGATATCGTCACCGAAAACGAGATCATTCTGGCGATACGGGGTGCCGGCTACGACGCCGAGCTTGTGGACTAGCGCTTCGTCATGAATGAGCGCCGCAGAGGCTCTGCGATGCCCGTCGCACGCATCATCGTGCTCTTGTGCGCGGTAGTGGCCCTTGCGGCGGGTGGAGTCGCTGCGGTCGTGTTGGTGGGTGCATGGCGCACTCCACTGTCGGCAGACGCCATAGCGATGCTGGGCGGTGCCTGCGTGACTTTCGGCGCATTGACTGTTGCTGTTGTCCTGTGGCTGGTCTTTCGACGAGATATCCGGCTGCTCTTCCTTCTGACGCGAATCGCTCGACACCTCGTTGAAGGTTCACACGGTGGGTCCCTTCCAGATGATGCAGGAACCAGGCTCAAGCCGCTTGTCGACGCTTTCGGTGCCGTCGCGACCAAGCTGAGCGCTTTGCGCAACTTGTCACGTACCCTTGGCGCTGCGGAGCGGGCAGATCAGGCCTTGGATGCAGTCCTCGAAGCGGTGGACGAGATGGCCGGACCCGTCTCGGCCTCGGCTGCCTATCTGGCAGACGGAGGCGGGCGATGGCTGGTGCTTTCCAGCGATCACGGGATCGGCGTGACAGGGACTCCTCTGATTGACGCTCTTGGCGATAGCTGGCTGGCGAAGGCTCAGACAAGCGCATGCTCGGCGGCGTATGCGGCCGGCGAAGGCACCATCGCTGAGGAGTTGCCGGGATGGGATCTCCTCTTGCCCTCGGCTGTTCTCGTGACGCCGCTCACGAACGCTCACGAGGTGCTTGGAGTTGTCGTCGTTGCACGGGGCATCGGTAGACCTTTCTCCGAGGCTGAACGCGAGCTGGTGGGACTCTTCTGCGCACAGGCTGGTGTCGTCATAGGGAATTCGAGGCGTCTGGCCACTGAAGAGGAGATGTGCCGTGTTTCTGAGGGTCTTCGGATGGCGGCTGAGAGTCTGGCGCGCCCGGGAGGTCTGGGACCGGCTCTGACTGAGGTGGGCGGGGTCATCGCTGATCTCTTCTGCGCCGAGAAGGTTCGGTTCGCCTTCAACGACCGTGCCGTCCTCGGACTTGAACCTGCTGAGGACTGCAGTTCAGAGCAGGCGCTGCTCGAGATGGCGCGAACCGCGTTTGGGCGGCTCGGAACAGGCAGACCTGCGGTGGTTCACCAAGCTGTCGACGGGGACGAGAACACCGTCTTTGAGCGGTCAGACGTCAGGGAACTACTCTTGGTTCCTGTTGATTTTGAGAGCACACGCGGCGCGGTTCTGGCGATAGAGCGCGCGGGTCAGGTGGTTGGACAGCGCGACGTCGAACTTGCCCAGGCCCTGTCCAACGAACTTGTCTTGGCCCTCGACAACGCATACCTCTACGAACGGGCAGTCGCGAGGGCAGACAAACTGGAGACTATCTTCAACATCAGCCAGGCAGTCGGATCGTCGCTTCAGGTGAACGTCGTCTTGAACCGCGTGTTGGACGTGGTTCAGAGGATTCTCTCGGCCGATGCCGTTGCGCTCATGACGTATGACGCGAGGACCCGCGTAATCACCACAGCGATGGCGCGCGGCGCGGTCCCGCCCGAATTCGTCGACCTGAGACTGTCGCCGGGGGAGGACGTGCCCGGATACGTTATCTCCACCGGTGAGCCGGTCTCATTCTGGGATCTGCACGAGACGCTCGACGGCATCGCGGGGACTGCTGCCGCTCATGGCCTGCACTCTCTCCTCGCCGTCCCGCTGCTGGCCCGAGGCCGCTCGATTGGCGTGCTCGTCGTCTTGTCGAGGGAACCCGCCGCATTTGCCGAGGAAGACCACAGCATGCTGCAGACATTCGCCTCGCAGGCTGCGCTTGCGTTGGATACGGCGCGACTCTACAGCCGTGAGCACGATGTCGCGGAGGTACTCCAGAGGTCCATTCTGCCAGGCACACTACCGCCCGATCCGGAGTTCGATTTTGCGGCAGCCTATCAGCCGGCGGGCACCGAGGCTGAGATCGGCGGTGACTACTACGATCTCTTTCGCGCGCCTGACGGACAACTGTGGTTCGCGATCGCAGACGTATGCGGCAAGGGGGTGCATGCGGCGACCAAGACATCTATGATCAAGTACTCGGTCAGGGCGCTGGTCAGCGCAGGCCTGAGCGTTTCAGCGGTCGTTGAACGCGTTAACCGTCTGGTGACCGAGTCTGGGGAGCCCAGTGACATTGTGACTCTGTGGCTTGGCAGACTCGATCCCGCAACCGGGAGGCTCACGTGGGCGAATGGCGGACATCCTCCGGGGCTGATCGGCCGAAAGGCCGGCGGCATCGAATCGCTTTCGTCGACGGGGCCGTTGCTTGGGGCGGGGATGGAGTCGCAATATGGGGAATACAGCGTAGGAGTGCTACCTGGAGACGTTGTGCTGCTTTACACTGACGGAGTCACCGAGGCCAGACGGAATACGGCATTCTTCGGCGAGATGCGGATCAGAGAGGTTCTCGATACGCAGTGCACTCCGGAGGACGTGGTTTCGGGGATTCTTTCGGCGGTTCGAAGGTTTTCGCACGGTGAGCTTCGAGACGACATAGCGGTGCTTGCGATCGCAATGCGGGGCAGATCGATTGTCCCAAGGGGCGCTCACGAAGGAGGAGATAGCAATGGCCCCGTTCGACGTTAGGCTACACAATGACACACGTGTCTGCGTGGTGGGCTTGTCGGGCGATATCGACACGGCGGTGGTGCCCGAGTTGCGGGCTGATCTGGCGAGCGTGCTCGATGGTGGTTGTTCCGATCTCGTACTCGACCTGACTGATGTGGTCTATGCGGACAGTTCGGCCCTCGGACTCCTGGTGTGGCTGGATCACCAACTGAAACCACGGGGTGGACGTCTGGTGCTTGCTGGGGCGAACTCGGATATAGCGCGCATTCTCGAGTTGTCCGGACTGATACACGTAGCCGTTTCGATCACAATGAGCCCGGATGTCAGCGAGGCGATCAGTGGACTTGAGCTTTCCGAAGTCACGAGCGAGCCACTATGGACTAGGGAGCTGTTCGTCGCCTCGGATGTGAACCGGCTGGCGGAAGCACGAGAAGAAGTCAGCGGGATAGTAAAAACTCTGGGTTTTCCGGACTCAGCAATCTTCGACATCAAGGTGGCCTTGGGCGAGGCTCTCGCCAACGCAGTGCGGCACGGCAAGCCCATTGACGGAGTTCCGAGTGTGGCGGTTCGCATCTTGGCCTATGGAGATCGGGTGGTGCTTGAAGTCCTCGACAACGGACGGGGTTTCGACGGCGCCGCACAGACACCCTGTGATGACTTGTATGCATCGAGTGGCCGAGGCGTCATGTTCATGAGAGCATTGATGGATCGGGTCGACTTCGAGTGCCCAAGAGACGGCGGAACGCTGGTTCGGCTTGAGAAGCATCGACAAGATGGACACAGTGATGGCGAGTCCTGAGCTGGGTGGCCATCCTCTCGAGGTCGTGTTTTTCGACGTAGGCAACACGTTGCTCTACCCTCATCCGAGTGTTGCGGAGGTATGCCGACAAGTTCTTGCCGAGGACGGTCACATTCACGATCTCTCGGCGATCGATGCGCTGATGCCGCTGGTTGACGAGTACTACGAGGATCGATACCGCTCGGATGACACGTTCTGGACCAGCGAAGAGGAAACGTCGCAAGTATGGGTGGGGATGTACTCGTTTTTGTGCCGCAACCTCGGCATTCAGGACAGCCCTGAGCGCATCGCTCGCCGCGTCTACGATGAGTTTGGGGATCCGTCGCGCTGGAGGGCCTATGACGATGTGCGGCCTGCTCTTGGGCGGCTGAAAGCGCGTGGTCTGCGGATTGGTCTGATCTCCAACTGGGATCGCAGGCTCAAGACAATCATTAACGGCCTGGGTCTCGACCAATTCGTCGAGGAGGTGGTTTCTTCGGCGGAAGTGGGGTTGCGCAAGCCGGATCCGCGCATATTCGAACTCGCCTGCGCACGCATGGGCGTTGTCCCTGCAGATGCGGCGCACGTGGGCGATCACCAGTATGCGGACATCATCGGCGCGCGGGCGGCGGGGATGCGACCTGTGCTCATTGACCGCCGGGCCTTGTCGAGCAGCCGAGAAGAGCGCGTCATGTGCACTCTGGACGACATCGAACGCACACTTGGATTGTGACCGTCACAGGAGTCAGCGCAGACGCCAGTGCTGATCGTTTACAGACATCAGGGGAGTGAATTCGGTGGGTAAGTACGCTGTTGTGATCACTGGGGCGTCCGGAAGCGCATATGGTATGCGCCTTATCGAGCAACTTGCGCTCAAGGGCCATGAGACCACCATCATCTTCTCGGATGCGGGACGGGACGTTGCCGCTTCGGAGCTCGGATTCGAGTTGCCGATCGGCGGCCCGGGTGTCGCGGCGGTTGCGCTGGCGGCGTTTCTGGAGTTGCCGAGTGCTGCGAACCTGCGAGTGGTGGGGCCGGAGTACAGGTCCGACAGAATCGTCTCGGACACATATCGCTTGGACGCAATGATCGTCGCGCCGTGCTCAATGGGATTCGTTGCGGGAGTGGCACACGGGCTTGTCGGCGACTTGTCAGAGCGCGCTGCGGATTTCATGCTCAAGGAGCGCCGTCCGCTGGTCCTGGTTCCGCTCGAGACTCCTCTCTCGCTGATACATTTGCGCAATCTGACCGCCGCTGCCGAGGCGGGCGCAATTGTGGTTCCGGCCATGCCGGCGTTCTATCATCGCCCCACATCCGTCGATGATCTGATCGGATTCGTTGTCGGCAAGGTGCTGGACGTCCTCGGCATGAAGCATGATCTGCTCGGTTGATAGGAGACACGACACTCGATCGGCCTGGCTTGGTTGACGGTAGTGGCGTTTCGGTAGCACACTTCAACAGGTAGGGTCATCACAGCAGCAGTAGTCGCAGCAGCAGTCGCAGTAAGAGGAGTAGCAATGACCCAGTTGCAGGCGCGGAAGCGCTATCCGAACGTTCCCTTGGAGATCGTGAAGTGGGCGATTGAGAACATCGCCGACCCGCGCGAGATCGAACGGGGCCTCTCCCGTATCGAACAGTCGAAGCGAGTCCTACTCAAGTACGCGTCCTAGGGGGTTTCGTAGACCCTTCAGCCGTCTTCTTGTGCTTCGGCATCGGCTTCAGTGCGCGTCGCAACTCGGGCAGGGTGGGCAGGAACGATCTCGGGTGATAGTTCTCTATCGCCCGGAGATAGTGCGCTTCGAGGCGCGCAGCTTCGCGAGCGATAGAGAACTCCTGTGCGCGCAGTGTCGCCGCCGCCGCATACTCGAGCCGTCGCGGCTCGTCCAAGAGAAGCGCGTCCATAGCGGCCGCGAGTCTGTCAGGTATCCCAGGCACTACGAGCCCGCACGTACCGTCGATCACGAAGTCTTCCACGGCCTTGTCCTCGGCGGCTACAACGGGTAGCCCGGCAGCCATCGCTTCACCCACGACGAGGCCCTGTGTCTCGCTCGTCGATGCGAAGGCAAAGATGTGTGCGAGGTGGTACGCAGCGATTGTGTCATCGCGCTCAAGATAGCCCGCAAAGACAACGCGACCCCTCAGATCCAGTTCATCAGTGAGCTCCTCGAGCTCCCGGCGGTGGGGGCCATCACCTACGATCAGCAGTTTCACAGCCGGGCATTCGCAGTGCCATATGGCGCGCACCAGTGTTTCGACGTTCTTCTCACGGCCCAGGCGTCCGACAAACAATGCGATTCGGTCCTCGGGCGCCAGTCCGAGCCGTTTGCGCAATACGTCGACACGGTCAGGATCCTCTGCGGCATACTTGTCGATGTCGACGCCGGTTGCGATGATTTCGATCGGTGCCGAGACGCCCCAACCAAGTAGATACTCCTCGACCTTCGTCGACGGAGCGACCACAGAGTCGCACGCGTCACAGTAGTCCCGGGAGAGTCTCTCGGCGAGGCGCTTTGTCAGTTTCGTCTCCCAGACGTAGTGAACATACTCCGGATACATAGTGTGGTACGTATGCACGTACGGGATCTTCTGTCGCCGAGCGATGTTGAGGCCGAAGAGACCGATGCTGAATGGGTCGTGGGCGTGGACGATGTCAAGATCAATATGGTCCAGCAACCTCAGCGCCTCGAAAGAGATGGGGGAGGCGAAACGCATCTCCGGCTGGAAGACGAATGGGATAGACAGGAAGCGCACGATGTCTTCGGTGTCGTCTGGAGCTCCGGGCTCGGGCGCGAACACATAGACCTGATGCCCCCGAGCCTCGAGAGCCGTTTTGAAGAGGCGAATTGACGTAACTACCCCATTGATCTGCGGGGTGTACGTGTCAGTAAAGAATCCGATACGCATATGGCGCGATCTGCTTTCAGTAGCTGTCCCCTAGCTATCGGGCTGATGGCCCTTCGGTAGTTTACCAGCATGGGAGCACCCTTGAGAAACGCAGACAACCAGCAGAATGTACCTGCCGGTTGTCAGTATGTACTTGGAGGCGACGCCCAGATTCGAACTGGGGATAAGGGCTTTGCAGGCCCCTGCCTTGCCACTTGGCCACGTCGCCGTATGAAGGCGCCTACTGCGCCGAATCAAAAAAGTCGACCAATCAGGCCCTCGGTGTGGGACCCTCCGGCCGACCTTCGAAAAAACGATGGAGCGGACGACGGGATTCGAACCCGCGACCCCAACCTTGGCAAGGTTGTGCTCTACCAGCTGAGCCACGTCCGCGCAGGGGCTAGTCTAGCGGGACGAGTTGGACGGCGCAAGGGTCATTTTTTCGAGAAAGGGTAGGTTGCGGCGGGTTGGCTCTTCCCATCCGCCGGTACTTTGCTACACTATCGTTCGTTGCTTTCGGGCAATCAATGGGCGCTTAGCTCAGGGGGAGAGCACTTCCTTGACACGGAAGGGGTCGTAGGTTCAAATCCTACAGTGCCCACCATTGATGACGACGCGCCCCTTCAGAGTCTCGCAAAGAGAGAATGGAGGGGCGTTCTTGCCATTTGCGCCATAGGCGCCGGGCAAAGGGGCATTCAGTGACCTACGATTTCACTTCATACACAGCCCTATACCTAGTTGCGGCTCTGTGTTGTGCGGCAGCGGTTCCCCTTGCTTGGCGTCGCCGGTCGGCTCCCGGGGGACTCTGGTTGCTCTGCATACTCTTGGCGGTCGTCGAACTGGCGCTGGCCGATGCGATGGAGATATCGGTTCTTGAGGTTGCAGGACATGTGCTGTGGAGCAAGATTGCATATTTCGGCGCAACGACAGTGGGCGTATTCCTGTTGCTTTTCGCGGTTGAGTTCGCCGGGACGGGTAGGTTGCTTACTCGGAAGCGAATCGCAGGACTCTTTGTTGTGCCTGCGCTCAGCATCGTAGCGGTGTTTACGAACGACTGGCATCACCTCATATGGACGCGCTTCTCGTTCGACGCACCGGGGCATAACATTCTTACGTACCATCACGG
Organism: Coriobacteriia bacterium; assembly: GCA_013336165.1. Lineage (NCBI taxonomy): Bacteria > Bacillati > Actinomycetota > Coriobacteriia > Coriobacteriia bacterium. The sequence continues at coordinate 29,047 of JAAXUF010000004.1, read as the reverse complement.
TCTGCTCTACTGGGTGATCACGGTCTACGGTTTCGCGGTTGTGGCCGTGGCAACGGCGGTCCTCATCGACTTCGCAGTTCGCAACAAGGGGCTCTACCGTCGGCAGAGCTTTGGGATCGTGATTGCAACTCTTATTCCGTGGGTGGCTATCATCGCGTACGACTTTCTCCCAGGTGCATGGCCCGGTCTGGATCCTGGTGTGTTCCTAGCGCTCACGGGCATTTTGCTTACGTTCGGACTTGTGAGATTCAAGCTGCTTGACCTGATTCCGGTCGCGCGAGATGCCCTCATCGAGCGGATGGTCGAGGGTCTCCTCGTTGTCGATGAGGTCGGGCGAATAGTCGACGTGAACCCTGCCGCGAGACGCCTGCTGCATATCGGCGACGGGAGCCTGATCGGGACGGCTGTCGAAGACCTCCTGCCGAGCTGGCCCGGCCTGGTTAGCCGTCTCGCGAGTGCCACACCGGTAGACGAGGAGTTCGTTCTGGCATCGCCTGAGGGACGCACTCTCAGCGTCAGCGTTTCCTTGTTGACCGACAAGCATGGCGGGCGCACGGGGAGTCTGTGTATTCTTCGGGATATCACGATGCAGAAACTTGCCGAGGAAGCGCTGAGTAAATCAAACCAGGATCTGCAGTCCCGGCTTTCGGAGATCGAGTCTCTCCATACCGAGTTGCGGGAGCAGGCGGTTCGAGATCCGTTGACTCAGCTCTTCAACAGACGGTACCTCACGTTGACCTTGGAACGTGAATTCAGCCGGGCTGCTCGGGAGTCCTATCCCGTCAGCCTGGTGATGCTGGATGTTGATCACTTCAAGCAAGTAAACGATACCTGCGGCCACGCAACGGGCGATGCGGTTCTGCAGCGCCTAGCCTCGCAGCTCCGCGAGCAGACGCGACCGGGAGATTTGATCTACCGGTATGGCGGTGAGGAGTTCCTCGTCGTTTTGCCATTCGCCTCCGCAGATGACGCTGCGTTGCGTGCCGAGCAGTGGAGAAGCTCATTTGAGGAAGCGAGTCCCGCTTGGGTGGACCACAAGTTGGCACCTACGCTGTCACTTGGGGTCGCCACCTATCCACCCAATGATGCAACCGTCGCCAGTGTGGTGGCTGCTGCGGACAGTGCGGTCTACGCTGCCAAGAGGGAAGGTCGCAACAGAGTGGTTGTTGCCGAGATCCGGTAGCCGCTTGACGCCGATAGTCTAGCGGCGTCGCGAGATAAGCCCATATGCCAGCAGCACCACTATGGCGCCGGCGGCCGCTATTGCTATTGACGGCACGTCGAATCCGACGACAGCCGGGCCACCGAGCTTTCCCGAAACCCAGCCCCCGATGTAGGCGCCGAGAATACCGAGGACGATGGTCATAATCCAGCCGTTGGGGCCGAGTCTCGGCATCAGCAGTTTCGCAATGATGCCAGCCACTAGACCAACCAGAACCCATGTCAGAAATTCCATTTCGGTCTCCGTTCCGTCTGCGGGTTACGTCCGGAACCCACCATCTTCTTTCCCCTTCCTCGGCAGAGTCAGGCTGAAATCTCGGGATGTGCCTCTGGATCGAATGGATTCAAGCGGACGGCGAGAGAGAACAGGAACGGATACTGGGCTTGCAGATGGCTCATATAGTCAAGCCACTGTGAGGTGAGCAGGTTGTACGCACGCCGGATGTCGACTGCGATATGAGCGGCGTCGGCTTCAGGCAGGTTCTCCAGGCTCTGACGGGCTTGAAGTTCCTCGGCGAGGTGGGTTATCGCCCACAGGAGTTCCGTGAACGCCTGATGATCAAGCAGGGCCTGGTTGCCGAGCAGCCCTAACACGAACTGTCTGTGGCGGACGAGCATCTCCTTGAGTTCGTGGAGGTCACAGGCTGTGACGTCGATGCTTGGCTTGTGACGGGCAAGCGCTTGTCTTGCCAGGGCATAGTGGGTCGGGGTCCAAGTGGACCTCGGGATGAGGTCATCACGTACGGAAGCCAGGTTTCGATCGGCACCTGCAATCCGGCCGAGCAGCTCGCCGCCAATCTCGGAAAAGAAGGCGCCGATGACCATGTTGAGCTTCTGCAGCAGTGCGCGTCGTTCCCTCTCCCTGAGCAACCGGTCGATGAAGAATGTCACGAATGCGACCTGCAGAAACAGAAACGCGACATCGCCGATGAGGAAGCGCCACATCTCACTGTGGGGCACTTCGCCGGGGAAGAGCAGCCAGCGCAGCGCATAGAGCGCTGTGCCGAAGACGAACAGTGCGGCAACAAGGAGCACTTCAGAGCGGCGGGAACCCATTCCTGCCTCCGATGCAAAGGGTGAAATTCCTAGTCTAACCCTAGGATACCCTCAGATGCCCTAGGACCGGCAGGGACGGCGTAACTGTATCTGCGGCTCAGGTATACTGTTATGTCCGCCCGATAGCGCATTCTGCAGACCCCGAAAGGAACTTGTGGCCGGCCTACTGAGTATGGACCGCGAGTTTTCGGAGGAGAGGAGCCACCGGACTTGTACGTTACTGACACCGGAACACTGTGCGAGTTGGTGGCGCAGCTCCGAAAGGCTCCCATTGTTGCGATCGACACGGAGTTCATGCGGGAGCGGACCTACTACGCGAAGCTGTGTTTGATCCAGGTTGCATCTGATGACGTGGCAGCGATCATCGACCCGCTTGTGATCGATGATCTGTCGCCGCTGGGCGCCCTTCTTGCCGATCCGGCAGTGGTGAAGGTGTTCCACTCGGGTTCACAGGATCTTGAGATCTTCTATCGGCTGTGCGGTGAGGCCACGATGCCGGTGTTTGACACTCAAATTGCGGCCACACTCGCCGGGTTCCCGCAGCAGGTGGGATACGGAGCGTTGGTCAAGGAAATGATGGACGTAACGCTCGACAAGTCTGATACCTACACCGACTGGGCCAAACGCCCGCTTTCCGAGACGCAGGTTGAATACGCGCTGAATGATGTGCGCTATCTTCCTGAGATGTACAGACGCCTGTGCACCACCCTCAAGCGAGACGGAAGATTGGACTGGCTTGCCTCCAACTTCGCGCATCTGGAGAATCCGGCGACGTATATGGCTGACCCCCTCGAGCAGTGGCGCCGAGTGAAACGGGTGTCTTCGCTCAACCGCCGACAACTTGCTGTGGCTAGAGAGGTTGCGGCGTGGAGGGAGCTCGAAGCTCAACGTCGAGATATTCCCAAGCGGTGGCTGATCGGCGACGAAAGCATCATTGAGATAGCGCGCAGGGTTCCCAAGACGGTTCCGGAGCTCATGGCAATCCGGGGAGTCGCCGACAAGATCGGTGCCGTCGCGCAAAAGAGCGTGATCGAATCGGTGGCACGCGGACTTGCGGTCCCCGACGACGAGTTGCCTGCGCTCAAGAAGCGGCGCAAACCCCTCGGCGACATCGATGCCGCAGTCGATCTGATGGTCGCAATCGTGCGACTTCGCGCTCGCGAACGAGACGTGGCGATGCCTCTCTTGGCATCGCGTGATGACCTTGAGCACTTGGCCGCCGGCGAGCGGGAAACAAGTCCGCTGCTTGAAGGCTGGCGGAAGGAGATGGTCGGCGACGAGCTCCGGAGACTTCTCGACGGTGAGATATCGATGCGTTTGTCGGCCGGAACTCTTGTGGTAGAGCCTTTGCATACAGATGGCCAAACGGATCTTTCAGAGTAGCCGGTTTCACGATAGGGAGGCATTGACGCTCATGTTCGGAATCAACTCAAGCTGGATCTTGCTCATGGTGGTATCGCTCGTCCTAGGATTGATCACACGGGGCTACATCAACTCGGCATATCGCCGATGGAGCGGAGTGCCGCTTTCAAACGGCCTGACCGGGGCGGAAGTCGCTGAGCGTGTGCTGGCCGCAAACGGCATCAGTGGAGGTATGGGCGGCCCCACGGTATCGGGTATGGTGGAGGGCAGGACACGCGGCGTTCGTATTCAGCCGATCGGTGGCAACCTCTCGGACCACTACGACCCGAGAACAAAAGTCATCAGTCTTTCCGAAGGCATCTATGGAGTCTCAAGCGTCGCGGCGGCAGGAGTCGCCGCCCACGAGGCGGGACATGCGGTGCAGGATGCGCAAGGCTATGTCTGGAACCGTGTACGGACCGCGCTCGTCCCTGTCGCGAACTTCGGATCGAGTGCGGCATGGGTCATGATCTTCTTTGGGCTGTTCTTCGGGTTAGGCTCAGCATTTGGGCAGGCGATCGTCCTGCTGGGCATCGCGTTTTACGCCTTCGCCGTGCTCTTTCAAATAGTGACGCTGCCGGTTGAGATCAACGCTTCTAAGCGGGCCATGGTTGCCCTCGAATCGACCGGCGTGCTTCAGCCGGCCCAGCTGGGTGGAGCACGCCAAGTGCTCACGGCTGCCGCTCTCACCTACGTCGCTGCTGCACTGATTGCAGTGCTTCAGCTGCTCTATCTTATGGGTCTGCTCCGCAGGGACTAGCTGACGTCTGCATGTCGGATCTTGTTGGTAGGATGGCTGATGACGAGGGGGTGAGACGTGATCGAGAACCGCGCAGTCAGCGTGACAGAGGCGATGCTTGTAGCAAAAGACGCCCTTGAGCGAGTGCGTCTCACGGTGGTCGGCGAGGTGTCGGAGTTCAACGACAAACCAGGCTACAAGGCGACCTACTTCACAGTCTCAGACGGTGGCGCGGCGATGCCATGCCTGATGTGGCGCGACGCTTACGATGCGGGCGACGTCACCCTTCGCTGTGGGATGCTTGTCGAGATCACGGGATCCTTCTCGGCTTATGTGCCGAAGGGCAGGATGCAGTTCCAGGTTCGTTCGCTGGCGCTGGCGGGCGAGGGCGATCTGCGCCTTCGGGTAGCGGCCCTCGCGCGGAAGCTCGAAACCGAAGGGCTCATGCGGTCGGATCGCAAGCGCATTCTGCCGAGATACCCGGAACGGATCGCCGTCGTCACGTCACCACGCGGGAAGGCGATCCATGACGTTCTCCGTACGCTGCGGCGACGGTATCCACTTGCTGAGGTGCTCGTTGCCGGCGTTACCGTTGAAGGAGAAACGGCACTCGATGCGATTGTCGAGGGGCTCAGATACGCGTCCGACTGTGGAGCTGACGTCATACTCCTTGTGCGCGGCGGCGGTTCGTACGAGGACCTGATGCCGTTTAACGCCGAGTCTGTTGCACGTGCGATCGTGGAGTGCCCTGTGCCAGTCGTGACAGGTATCGGGCATGAGCCTGACACCTCGATTGCCGACATGGTCGCCGACTTACGCGCTTCCACTCCCACCGCGGCTGCCGAAGCCGTGGCGCCGTCGCTCTCGGAGGTAGGTATGGCCCTCGTTCGCGAGGCGCGGGCGCTCGGTCGAGCGCTGGAGAACCGTGTGCGTCTCGCGACTCACAGTGTTACGCGATTGGCCGAGCGTCCTGTCTTGCGCGATCCCTTCGTAGTTTTGGGGGCCGCGGTGCAGGCCGTTGACCTAGCGGGCATGAGGTTGATGCAGGCAATTCCAGGCCGTCTCGAGCGGGACGCTCAGCGTCTCACGTATGCGCACGAGAGACTTGTGCGGCATGGGCCACGCATCATGGAACCCCATGAGTCCGCGTTCTTGCTGGCCGCCGCCCGGCTTGAGGATCTATCGCCCCTTGGCATACTGAGCCGCGGATACGCAGCCTGTTTTGCTGCGGACGGCCACACCGTAGTCAAGAGCGTGAAACAGGTGAGTTTTGGTGATGTGCTGTCTGTGCGTCTGTATGACGGCCGGATTGGTGCGGCCGTTGAGGTGATCGATACTTTGGAGGAACGATGAGCGAGTCTCTTTCAACACTACAGGAAGACATGTCGTTCGGAGAGGCTCTCGCCGAGCTCGACAGGATTGTCGTTGCTCTTGAGGGCGGGCAACTTGAGCTTGAGGAGAGCCTCGCTCGCTATGAGCGTGGAGTCGGCCTCCTGCGGGTGCTTCAGGGCAAACTCACCGATGCGCAGCAGAAAGTGACTATGCTTGTTGGGGAGCTTGAGAACTCCGACGAGATTACCGGACGGGAGGAGTGACGGATGGACGACTGTCTGTTCTGCAAGATAGCGAGTGGCGAGATTTCTGCGAAGATCGTCTACGAAGACGAGTCTGTGATCGCCTTTGATGACATACAACCGCAGGCTCCGGTGCACACTCTGGTTATTCCTCGCATTCACTACAGCAACCTGTCTGCGGATGTGCCTTCTGACGTCATTTGTGCGTTGTTCAGCGCCGTACCTGCAGTCGCGGACGTGAAAGGGATTGGCGAGTCCGGCTACCGGGTGATAGTGAACAGCGGGCCGGATGCGATGCAGACCGTGAACCACCTGCACGTACACGTGATCGGTGGCTTTCCGATGGGGCACCGGATGATCCAGTCGGCGGGGGAGTAGGCGCTGAGCCCCCGCGCAGCCATCACGTTTCTTCCGCCGGGCATCACTGTGTGGGTGCCCCTTGGATCCACAGTGCTCGAGGCTGCGCGAAAGGCCGGGGTCGGGCTTTCGGCCGCATGTGGCGGGCGTGGTGTGTGCGGAGAGTGCGGTGTGCGAGTGCTCTCGGGGCATCTTGTCCCGCCCGACGACGCCGAGGTCGCAGGTCTCGTTCGTGCGCCTGAAGGCGTGCGGTTGGCTTGCCGGGCGCGCGTTACCGCGCCGGCTGTGTTGCGCCCCGTCATGGTTGCCGCGCGATCCGTCTCACGCTCAGAGTACGGCGGGGAGGGAGCCGATCTCGTTGCTGGGGTCGATCTCGGCACCACGTCGGTTGCGGCCGTTTTGATTGAGGAGGGCAGCGGCCGCGAGAGAGGCCGCGCCTCGGTCGCGAATCGTCAGCAGTCATATGGTGCCGACGTCGTATCGCGAATCGCCGCGGCCCTCGATGGTGGGGCTCAGGAGCTTCGCGGACTCGCCGAGGAGTCCGTGTGCGATGCGCTTCTAAGCGCGGCTCGGGCGGCAGCTGTGCCGCTCTCGAACGTGCGGAGGGTGGTTATCGCAGGTAACACGGTCATGGCGTCCCTGCTGATAGGTGCCGACGTCACTTCACTGGCCGCATACCCTTTCACTCCTCCCGATCTTGATTCCGAACTGCCTATTGACTCGGCGGTGAGATCCCTTCTCGCCGAGGGTGTGCGTGTGACGCTTCTTCCTCCAATGGCGGGCTTCATCGGGGGTGATGCGCTGGCGGCGGTGGTCTCCGGAGGGCTGACGGACTTATCGCATTCGCGTCTACTGGTCGACTTGGGCACAAACGCAGAGATTCTTCTCTCGGGTAATGGGACGCTGAGCGGCGCTTCGACGGCAGCTGGCTCGGCGTTCGAGGGTGTGGGACTGTTCTGTGGCGGCCCGGCTGTTGACGGAGCTGTTGAGCGGGTAGTCATAGACGAGGCTGGTTCTGTGGAACTGACTGTGATCGGAGGTGGGGACGCCCGGTGGCTCTCGGGGGCGGGACTCATTTCGGCGGTCGCCGAGCTCGTTCGGATCGGTGCCGTCAACCACCAGGGAGCTTTCGTTGAAGGTGGTCCGCTGGGGCGGCGGATGACCATTCTCGGCCAAGGCGTGGCCGGGGTCTGCCTGGGTGAGCGCGAAACCGGCATTGTGATCAGTCAGCTGGATATTCGAGCGTTGCAGCTTGCGAAAGCCGCCGTCCGCGTCGGTGTGGAGGCGGTTGTGTCGGCTTCAGGAATTCCTGCTGCCCGCATCGATGAAGTGTTGGTCGCCGGAGCGTTCGGAAAGGCGCTCTGGCCAGAAGATCTCCTGAACTTGGGCGTTCTTCCCACGAACTTTCGCGGCCGTGTCCGGCAGGTTGGCAATGCGGCACTGGATGGCGCCGCCGCTATCGCGTTGGATCCGGACGTATTGGACAACGCTCGAGCGACCGCGCGCGAACTGCGTCATATCGACTTGGCGACAACATCGGGATTCGGTGTCGCGCTCATCGCGGCGACCGCGCTCGAGCCGTTCTCTGTCTAGATCTCGAGAGATCGAGCAAGCCGACAAATGCGGAGACCCAGCCTTCGGGCCGGGTCTCCTTTAAGCCTTCCCTGGTGTTACCCCTGAGTCTCTGTCGGGCGTGAGGTGTGTCGAAAGCCTCGTACTCACGATGCCGGTCGTGCTTCGCCCTGCCGGTTGCCGCTTCGGATTCTCCGTGAACGGCGCTTTGTAGGGAAGGAAACTTGAATTGTCACGACGTTACCGCACGTTGACCCAACTCTGCAACATTTGTTACAAGCTAGGCGTGCGAGCGGTGGAAATTGGGCGGCGGAAGGACAAGAAAATGCTCACGTCATGCAATAGGACCATCGGTTCCGTTCACCTACACACGCCGCACCGTTAGCCGAGAGTTCCCGCCGTCTGCCTGACTTCGCATCTGGCCCTCCGCTCAGGCTCGCTAGTATGAGTTGCGACCCTAAGCGGGTCGTTTGTCTACCAGGGCAGGGGTGTTCTCTCTTGTCCCGGACGATTACAAAGGACAAGGAGGTCGAGATGACCAGCGAGTCGACGTCATACGATTCAATGATGCATGAAACGCGCGTGATTGAACCGGCACAATGGGTCAAGGACAACGCGTGGATCAGTTCCATGGAGCAGTATCAGCAGATCTATGAACGATCGGTTGCGGATCCTGAGGGCTTCTGGGCCGACATGGCCGCTGACCTTCTTCACTGGGAGAAGCCGTGGGACAAAGTCCTCGAGTGGGAGTTCGAGACTCCTCGAGTCGAGTGGTTCAAAGGCGGCAAGACCAACGTCGCGTACAACTGCCTCGATCGCCACCTTACCGACGGGCGCCGCAACAAGGCTGCGCTCATTTGGGAGTCCGACGAGGGACGTTCTAGGATATATACATACCAGTCGCTCTACTTCAAGGTCTGCAAATTTGCCAACGTTCTCAAGAAGCATGGCGTCAGCAAGGGCGATCGTGTGGCGATCTACCTGCCGATGATCCCGGAGATTGCGATTGCGATGCTCGCCTGTGCCCGCATCGGGGCGATTCACAGCATCGTGTTCGCAGGCTTCTCATCGAACTCCCTGCGCGACCGCATCCAAGATTGTGGCGCGAAGATGCTGATCACCGCCGATGAGGGCTTTCGTGGAGGCCGCACGGTGCCTCTCAAGGCCATGGCTGACGAGGCGCTCAACGAGACTCCTACCATTGAATCGGTGATCGTCGTTTCGCGCGCTCAGACGCGCGTCGACATGGAGCCAGGTCGTGACTTCTGGTACCACGAGGAGGTCCGGGCTGCCGATATCAGCCGCCACTGCGACATCGAATGGATGGACGCCGAAGATCCCTTGTTCATCCTCTACACGTCCGGCTCGACGGGTACTCCGAAGGGCGTTCTCCACACGACTGGCGGTTACCTGGTCCACGCCGCTTCGACATTCAAGTATTTCTTCGACTATCACGATGATGACGTCTTCTTCTGCACGGCGGACTGTGGCTGGATCACCGGCCACAGCTACGTGGTCTACGGCCCGATGTGCATCGGGGCGACGTCGCTGATGTTCGAAGGAATCCCCAGCTATCCGAATCCCGGTCGGTTCTGGGAAATCATCGACAAGCACGGCGTGAACCAGTTCTACACTGCGCCAACCGCGATCCGAGCTCTCATGAAGTCCGGGGACGATTGGCCGGCGAAGTATGACCTGTCCACGTTGCGCGTCTTAGGAACCGTCGGTGAACCGATCAACCCCGAGGCTTGGATGTGGTACTACCGGAACATCGGCCGGGAGCGGGTTCCGATCGTCGACACGTGGTGGCAGACCGAGACCGGCGGTCACATGATCGCGAACATGCCCGGTGCGACTCCGATGAAGCCGGGCTCGGCAACCAAGCCGTTCTTTGGCATCCAGCCGATCATCCTCAACGAGGATAGGACTGAGACTCCGGTGGGTGAAGGGGGTCGTCTATGCATCAAGTTCCCGTGGCCCGGTATGCTCCGCGGGACATGGGGCGACCCAGAGAACACGCGAATGAAGGACGTGTATTTCTCCGCGTTTCCGGGCTACTACTTCACCGGTGACGGTTGCCGGATGGACGAAGACGGCTACTATTGGTTGCTCGGCCGCGTGGACGATGTTGTGAACGTCTCGGGGCACCGCATGGGCACGGCAGAGGTTGAGTCGGCGCTGGTTTCCCATCTTGCGGTTGCAGAGGCTGCAGTTGTCGGATTCCCTCATGACATCAAGGGCGAGGGCATTTACGCCTATGTGATCCTGAAGGGCGAGGGCGTAGTGGATGGGGATATTGCATCGATCCTGCGTGGGCACGTCCGCAAGGAGATCGGGCCGATCGCTACCCCCGACCACATCCAGATCGTTCCAGACCTGCCCAAGACGCGTTCAGGTAAGATCATGCGTCGCATCTTGCGCAAGATAGCCGCCGGGGAGCGTGACATCTCCACATTTGGCGACGTGTCTACACTTGCGGATCCGAGCGTGGTCAAGAAGATCATCGAGGGAGCACCGGACATCTCGTAGCGAAACGGCGCCTGCAAAGAAAGTCAATGACAGATAGGTCCCGGTCCGATGGATAATCGGCCGGGACCTATTCCCGCGAAGTGGTAAAATCCCCCCTTGGCGATCGTCCTTACTATGGGCGCATCAGACTCGTGAAAAGGACATCCACCATGGCATACAGCGATCTCTTCCTGCGGGCAGCGCGTTGCGAGAGTACGGAGCGCACACCCGTGTGGATGATGAGGCAAGCAGGCCGGTATCTCGCGGAGTATCGCGCTATCAGGTCCAAGCACGGTTTTCTGGAGATGTGTCGCACGCCCGAGCTTGCCGCCGAGGTTACCCTCCAGCCCGTAGATCTTGTCGGCGTGGATGCGGCAATCCTTTTCGCAGACATATTGCTACCGTTTCCGGGAATGGGTCTGGATCTTGAGTTTGTCCAAGGCGACGGCCCTGTGATCCACAATCCTGTCCGCACGCCGGCGGATGTCGACAAGCTGCACGTCGCCGATCCCGTCGAGGACACCGGCTTTGTGATGGATACCATACGGATAGTGCGACGTGAACTCGTGGACAAAGTTCCACTCATCGGATTCTCGGGTGCGCCATTTACGCTTGCAAGCTACATGATCGAAGGCGGCAGCAGCCGTGAATACGAGCGCTGCAAGGCGTTCATGTGGAATGAGCCGCACGCATGGGATCAGCTGATGACCAAGATCTCGGACACGGTGATCGCCTACCTCCAGGCTCAGATCGATGCCGGCGCACAGGCGGTCCAGCTGTTCGACAGTTGGGTAGGCTATCTTGCGCCGCGCGACTACGATCGATTCGTGCTGCCGCACACGCAGCGAGTAATAGCCGAGGTCTCCGCGTATAACGCGGATCGCGTGGAGAGCGTTCCGTTCATTCACTTCGCAAACGGTGCCACTTCCATGCTGGATCTCGTGCAGCGTGCGGGCGGTGACGTCTTGGGTGTTGACTGGCGGCTTGATATGGCCCGCGCGGTCGAAGTGATTGATCCGAAGTTCGCCATTCAGGGCAACATCGACCCGGTGGCACTCTTCGCTTCGGACATGGCGCTGGAGGGGATGGTTGTCGAGATCCTTGATGCCGTTGGCACCCGACCGGGTCACATCTTCAATCTCGGCCACGGTATCCACAAGACCAGCGATCCCGAGAAGGCCAGGACGTTCGTCCAGCTGGTGCATGAGCACTCTCAACGCATTCGGACAGGCGCGGAGCGTTCCTGATGCCTCGTACGGGTGTTGTGCTTATGGGTTTCGGCGGTCCTGACTGTCTCGATGCGATTGCGCCGTTCATGCGAAACCTTACCGGCAGAAAGCCTTCGCCGGAGCTGGTGAAGCGTGTTACCGCGAACTATGCAGCCATCGGCGGAGCGTCGCCCCTCGCCGGAATCGCGCGACAAATCGCCTCTGCGCTCGAGCGGACGTTGCGTGAAAGCGGACACGACATGCTGGTTCGCGTGGGGATGGCGTACTGGCATCCTTTCATCGGCGAGGCTGTCGCCGAACTCAGCGTAGCGGGGTGTGACCGCGTAATCGCCGTGTCGCTGTCTCCGTTCGAGTCTCGGGCGGCTTCTGGTGCGTATCGGCATGCACTGGGTGAGGCCGCGCGTGAGTGCGGGATCGCAGTGGTCGAGGCGCCGCTCGTCTCGGCGACACGCGAGTTCGCTGAGTTCTTCGCAAACGAGGCTCGCTCGACTCTGATGTCGTTCGGGCCCGCCGACCGGGTACTGATCGTCTTCTCGGCGCATAGCCTGCCGGTTGCAGACCTCGCCGAACCCGATCCCTATATCGCCGGGCTGCGCGGCACCGCAGAGGCGGTTGCCGAGAAGCTGGGAGCAGTTCCTTGGCTGGTCGCGTACCAGTCGAAGGGCCAGCGCCCCGGGGAGTGGCTTGCGCCTAGCTTGGATGCAGTGATGGAGGCAGCGTCGGCGGACGGCACTATGGACGGTGTCATTGTCTGCCCGATTGGCTTTCTTACCGACCACATGGAGACGCTGTTCGATCTCGATATCGTCGTCGCGAACAAGGCGAGAGACCTGGGGCTGAAGTTCGCACGATGCGCAGTGCCCAACGACGACCCGCGCGTCACGCTGGCGATGGCGAGGCAAATCGAGGTTCTGCTTCAAGAAAGGTGTAGCCGCTCATGAAGAGAGTAATCGTGATTGGCGCAGGTGCCGCAGGGCTGGGCGCGGCGCTGAAGATGCGTCGAGCCGTCGAGGCGGGGTGCGATTTGGAGTTCATCGTCCTTGAGAAGGATCACCGAATCGGCGGCAAAATCGTCACTGAGAAGGTTGAGACCGCCGCCGGAACGTTCATTGTCGACGGCGGCTCGGACACGTTCCTTTCGAGTAAGCCTGCCGTACACCGCCTCGCGCGTGAGATCGGCGTCTTTGACGAAGAGCTTCCCACAGACGATTCCCGCAAGAAGACTCTTATCGTCAAGCGCGGCCGTCTCTACTCCATGCCGGATGGCGTGATGCAGTTCGCTCCCACCAAGTTCTGGCCTTTCGCCACCACAGGCCTCTTCTCTTGGCGCGGAAAACTGCGTGCCGGAATGGATCTCTTCATTCCTAGGAAGGCCGTTCCTATCGGTGAACTCAACGACGAAACGCTGGAACATTTCATCCACCGCCGTATGGGCAAAGAGATCCTCGACCGGCTCGCTGAGCCGATCGTAGGCGGTGTGCACGCATCGGATCCAGCGGTCATGTCTCTCGCCGCTACGTTTCCGAGCTTGCTGGAGATGGAGCAGAAGTACGGCTGCATGATCCGCGGCTTCTTGGCGCAGCGCAAAACAGCCGAGCAGATGCGCCGAGAACACCCGCCGGTGCCTGGTGCGAAACCCAAGACGTTCTTCATGTCCTTCAACGAAGGCATGCAGCAGTTCACCGATGCCCTCACCGATGAAGCCGGTCGCGGGCGCATCCGCATGGGCGTAAAGGTCACGGGGCTTGCTCGGGATGCCAACGGTGTGTGGACCGCTATGCTATCCGACGGCAGCATGGAGACTGCAGACGCCGTGATCATCGCCACCGAGGTGTGGGCGGCGGAAGATCTTGTGCGCGAGTTCGACGCCCGGCTCGCTGGTGCGCTTGCGCAGATCCCCACGAGCTCCTCGGCGACCGTCTCGGTGGCCTTTCGCGAAGATGAGATCGGGATCGATCTGAACGCGTTCGGCGTCTTATGCCCGCTTGTCGAAGAGAGGGCGCTCATGGCGGCGACGTACTCATCGACCAAGTGGCCGGGACGTGCACCGAAAGGGTGGGTTCTGCTGCGCGGGTTCGTCGGCGGGCCTCACAACCAGGTCATCATGGAGGAGAGCGACGAGCAACTCGTCCAGACGGTCCTGTCGGAGTTTCGGTCACTGCTTGGAGTCAAACCCGCAGCAAAGCCGATATTCTCTCGTGTTTTCCGCTGGAATGGCGGGATGCCGCAGTACACGATCGGCCACCTGAACCGTGTGGCTCTTATCGAGGAGCGCGCCTCGGCGATTCCTGGACTCGCGCTTGCCGGAGGCGGCTATCGTGGGGTCGGGATACCGAACTGCATCGAGTCCGGCGAGCGGGCAGCCGCCAAGGTGCTTGCCGATCTGGGCATCGACTTCGCCTAGTCGAGTGGCCGTTGGCTTCAGAGCGATGCGCTTGCGATCACTTCGAGCATGCGCGCGTGAAGTTCGGGCGAGGCCGTACAGATGCTGTCGCTTTCGGCAGTCCACGGGTTGCCTGAGACGTCGCTGACAGTCGCACCCGCTTCGCGCAGAATGACCACACCGGCGGCCATGTCCCAAGCCCTTAGTGTGTACTCCCAGAAGCCGTCTGCACGTCCCCCGGCCACATGGCAGCAGTCGACGGCAGCCGAGCCATCGCGGCGGATTCCGTGCACAGGTGCGCGCAAGAACGCGCCGAGAACGGCGAGTTGCCGGTCGAGCGCTGCGCCTCGGTCGTAGGGAAAGCCGGTGATGAGAAGCGATTCCTGCACGCTGGCCGTATCTGATGCATGGATTGCCGCACCGTCACGCCGGGCACCCAGTCCGAGTGCGGCCGAGTTCATTTCGCCGGCAGCGGCGTTGTACACGGCGCCGGCAACAGGCTGTCCGTCGCGCAATACCGCGACGGAGACGGAGTACGTGGGGTATCCGTGAACGAAGGAAGTGGTTCCGTCGAGCGGATCGATGACCCAGACCTCGGTGTCGTCGAGTCTCCCGCGCTTGACGCCTGCCAAGCCGTGTACCTCGTCCTCCTCGATCACAAATCGTGCGTCGGTGATCCGCTCCTGAATCGCGCGAACGACAGCCACGCCGGAGGCGACGTCGACGTCTGTCACGAAGTCATGCGCCCACGCTTTCGAGCGTACGGCACCAAGCTCGCCGCGCGATGTCTCGAGGACACGTCCACCGGCCCGAGCCGCGATTTCGGCTGTTTCGAGTAGCGCACGCACGTTGGCCGCCTCCTCGGGGATAATCGAATATGATCGCACTCAAGTGTACCCTGAAGAGGGGAGCAAGGCAGGCTTGTCTCGAATCAATAGCACTTTCGCGTATTGGGGATCTTATGCATGAATCAGGATTCGCATCTCCACTGTCCGATGAGGTGCTGGCCGAGCTTTCGCGCCGGGCTCTCCTTTCGCGCGGCCACGTGCTCACGGCGACGACGCTGGCTGCGTCGGGGCATCCCGGCGGTTCTTTTTCCTCAATGGAGATATACACGCTGCTGTATTCCTTGGCGCGCCTGCGTCCTGCCGACCCGAGCTGGGCTGACCGCGACTGCATCGTGGTCTCTCATGGCCACACTTCGCCCGGCGTGTACTCTGCACTGGCAGCCGCCGGCTTCTTTCCGGCCGAGGAGTTCACGGCGCATTTCCGTCAGGCGGGCAGCATCTTCGAAGGCCACGTTGAGCGGTCGGTACCGGGCGTGGAGTGGTCGAGCGGTAACCTCGGGCAGGGTCTCTCGGCGGGTGTGGGTTTCGCTCTGGGCGCACGTCTCAAAGGCGCCGACTGGCACACGTTCGTGCTGATGAGCGACGCCGAGCAGCACAAGGGCCAAGTGGCCGAGGCACGGCGGCTTGCGGTCAAAGAGCGACTCGGCGCACTGACGGTGGTGGTCGACTGGAATCGCGTGCAGATCTCGGGACACACCGACACGGTGATGCCGGTGCCGATTGTTGCCGACTGGGAGGCCGACGGCTGGCGTGTGATCCAGTGCGACGGGCACGATCTGAGCGCTCTTCACGCGGCGATCGCAGACGGCATTGATGACGGTGTGCCCACAGCGGTTTTTGCCCGCACCCTGATCGGCAAAGGCGTGTCGTTCATGGAGGACGACCCCGAGTATCATGGCCGCGGTCTGACTCCCGAGGAGTACGGCCGTGCGATGGCTGAGCTCGGCTTGGACACCGGCGAGCTTGAGACGGCACGAGAGCGTCGTGCGAAGCCCTGCTCGGTCGCGGCGTCCCCCCATGCGCCGCAGACCGTCGCCGTCGATCCGGGCACGCCGCGAACCTACGGTCCGGCGGTGTCTACCGACAACCGCTCCGCGTGGGGGGCGGCTCTCACAGACCTCGCATCGGCTAACCCCGATCTGCCTATCGCAGTGCTCGATTGCGATCTGGCCGGATCCGTGAAGACTGACGGCTTCGCCAAGATCCGCCCCACCGGCTTCATCGAGTGCGGTGTGGGCGAGCACAACGCCGCGACGGTTGCAGGAGCACTGTCGATCGTGCCGGGTGTGCTGGCGCTCTGGAGCGATTTTGGGGTGTTTGGAATTGACGAGGTCTACAACCAGCAGCGCCTGAATGATATCAACGCCACGGGACTCAAACTCGTGGTGACGCACTGTGGGTTGGACGTGGGCGAGGACGGCAGGACTCATCAGTGTCTGGACTATGTCGGAGCGTTTCGCACCATGTTCGGCTGGACGGTCATCGTTCCGGCCGATCCCAATCAAACGGACCGTGCCGTCAGAGCCGCAGTGGGGCTGCCCGGTAACGTGGTCGTGGCCATGGGGCGAAGCAAGCTTCCGACGGTGCTGGCCGAGAGTGGCCTGCCGCTCTTCGGTGAGGGCTATGAGTTTGCTCTCGGCGAGATCGTCTGGGCGCGGGAAGGAAACGACGCCGTTGTGCTGGCGATGGGCACGCTGGCTGGTGCGGCCGTCGCGGCGGCGGACTTTCTGCGCGAGGAAGGCATCGAAGTCGAGGTCGGAATCGTTGCGTGCCCGCTGGATTTGGACGACCCCGCGCTCGACTACGCCGCTGCAGCCCCGTTGCTCTTCACTGTCGAGGACCACAGCATCCATTCAGGCCTTGGGGCATCCGTTGCAGAGTGGCTCGCCGCTCATGGAAGCCCAACGCGCTTGGTGAAGCTCGGCGTAGACGGCTACCAGTCTTCGGGCACCGCCAAGGACCTCTTTGCTCGCGTTGGCCTCGATGCATCAGGGATCGCCACGACGATCCGAAAAGAAATCGAGAAGGGCTAAGCGCGGCGTCTATCTTTCCTTGGTTGCATCGGGCATCGGCCGATACGTGCGCATGGCTTCGATGATGCGAGCTGCCACGTCGGGGGCGCCTGCGCTGGGCTTTGGCTCGACGCCGAGTCGACGCAACTCATCGATGACGGCAGCTGCGGCGATGGGAACCGCCGCCTCGACCATGGGAGTCAGTTCGAGGACGAAATCACTTATCTTCTCGATTTGGACGCCGATGGCGATCGTCTCCGGCGCACCGCCCATCATCGTCGCTGCCTGAAGCACGTCGATCAGCTTGATATCGTGACCCGAATGGCGTACGTGATTGGTCGCCATCTGCTCAGGAGTCAGGCGAAGAACGGTGCCGGGCGGCAGGTTGGTGTCCTTGATCGCATCGACCACGATCAGCTGATCGGCTGAATGGATGAGATTCAGGATCATGAAGCCCATCGTCCCGGCGTCGAGGACCTCGACATTCTCCGGAAACTCGTAGCCGGCTCGCAGCAACTCGATTACTCGCGGGCCAAGGCCGTCGTCAAGCATCAATGGGTTTCCCACGCCGATGACGAGGATTTGCTGTTCTGCGCTGTCAGTCATGGTGCTCCATCAGCTGCGGGAGGATAGCGGCCAGGTCGTTCAGGGTTCCGTGCCAAGTTGCTGCGGGAAGAGGCGGCTGGCCGACGTAGTACGTCTTCATTCCGACATCGGCTGCTGGCATGTCCAACAACGGATCGTCGCCGACCATGATGCAGTGCGCCGGGTCGACGCCCAGCATGTCGGCTGTCTCGATGAAGTAGTCGGCTTGAGGCTTGGTCGAATGCAGTGACTCGTAGGACGTTATCGCGTGAAACGCGACGTGTTCCAGCCCTGCCCACCTCAGACGTTCCAGAACCGCGGCGCGGGGAAAGATGGGATTGGTCGCGACGGCGACCTTCAGCCCAAGGGCGAGAGCGGTTTCGACGACGTTCCGGGCGCCTGCATGGGGGCCGATTGTCCCTTGAAGCCTCGGGAATGCTTCCGCATAGAACCGACCCAATATCTCTGCGTGGTGATCGAGGGAGAGATCTGCGCCCGTGATCTTCGCAAAGGACTCGTTGAAGATCTGTCGGTTCGTGCGGCCGGGATGTGCCTGCATCATGGCTTGGGTCGACACCATGAGGGCGTCGAGTCCTTTTCGGGATTCTGCCTCGTCGTGGAGAATCTCTGCGAGGGCCGGCGTCAGGGCCGCGAAGTAGTTGCGAAGGAATGGCTCGAGTTGGATATCGAGCAACGTACTGTCGAGATCAAAGAGAATGCCGGATAACACGGCCACTGCCTTTCGGGCGAGGAGAGCGAATACCGTCGAATACTAGCATGCCGGCCGATGCCGCCTACCGCGTTCTGTGGAACAGCGATATTGGGAACGTTCCTTTGTGACATCTTCGGTGGGGCTCCAGAGGTTTGGCAAAGGAGAATCTCGTTGACATCAGAAATACCCATAGGGGTATAATGTTTGCTATGGAGCAGTGTGCGTTTCGATCGTGTTCGCAGCTGCGGCCGGTCGGATCAGAATAGACGAGAGGAAGCGACAGGGATGGCAGCAGTGCCCAAGCGCGTTGAGGAGTCGTTGAAATCGATCTTCGGCGACAAGCGAGTCCGAACTGACCTGCGCGAGCGGTCTATGTATTCATTCGACATAGGGGCCATGCCGAGGTTGGTCAAACCCCTCGTCCCGGCCGGAATCGCCGGCGCTGTTGTGCGGCCGAAGGACGAAACGCAGATCGTGAAGTTGGCACAAGCTGCGGTGAACGAGGGGTGGCAGCTGACTCCCCGTGGCTGGTCCACGAGCGGCTATGGCGGCGCACTTCCCCGGAGAGGCGCAATCGTCGTCTCCTTGGCGAGCATGCAGCAGGTACTCGAGGTCGACGTTTCCGCGTCTACCGTTCGAGTGCAGGCAGGCGCAATCTGGGAACGGGTCGAAGCCGAGATCGCCAAGCGCGGGCTCGCGCTGAGGCTCTACCCGTCTTCCCACTCAAGTTCCTCTGTCGCTGGATGGCTTGCGCAGGGTGGTAGCGGCTTTGGGAGCTATGAGTACGGAGCTTTCAAGGACAACGTCGTGAGTGCGAGAGTCGTGCTGCCTAGTGGCGAAGTCAAGGAGTTCGCAGGCGGGGAGTTGTTGGACTACATCGCTGATGCCGAGGGTATCACCGGGATCATCACCGAGGTCACCTTCAAGGTCAGGCCGCTTGAGGACGAGGTTCATCGCCTGATAGCGTTTCCTGACGCGGACTCGCTTGCACGAGGGGTCGCGCAGATCTCGGCGAAGAACGTTCCGATCTGGTCGATCACCTTCCTGAATCCGGAGTCGTCTCGCCTCAAGAAGCGGCTGCCGCATCGTCACGGGCATCCATACGAGTTGCAGCATCAGCTCTTCGAGCCGGAGCTTCCTGAGACCTATTTGCTCCTGGTCGCGTATCCTGTGTCTCGGCACTCGGCGATCGATGCAGCGCTGCATGCGATCGTGGCAACTGTGGGCGGCACCGAACTTGACACTGCAATCGCCGAGCATGAATGGGACCAGCGCTTCGCTCCCATGCGACTCAAGCGCATCGGACCATCGATCATCCCGACCGAAGTCGTCGTGCCGGTCGACCAGCTCTCTGCCGTGCTCGGAGAGATCGCCGACAAGATCAAGCAACCGTTCGTACTGGAAGGCATGGTTGCGAAAGGTGACCACGTCGTCCTTCTCGGCTTCATCCCGCATGACGAGCGGACATTCAACTTCAACATGGCCTTCGCGCTGTCCTTGTCGGTCATCCGGATCGCAAAGGCCCACGGAGGGTCGGCGTACTCAACAGGCCTGTACTTCCGGTTTGAGGCCGAAGACGTCTTGGGAGAGAAGAAGGTTCGCGCACTGCGCGACTACAAGCGGAAGATCGATCCGCGCAATCTCATGAACCCAGGCAAGGTGTTTGGGTTTGGCGCACTTGAT
This sequence comes from Coriobacteriia bacterium, assembly GCA_013336165.1. Taxonomy (NCBI): domain Bacteria; kingdom Bacillati; phylum Actinomycetota; class Coriobacteriia; species Coriobacteriia bacterium. Next base: position 9,167 of record JAAXUF010000004.1, on the reverse strand, counting down.
GTGCTGATGGGCGCAGCGAGTGCATTGGAGCCGATCATACGGCCGATCGCGAACGCCGCGAAGGCCCCCGCCGGTCCCGGTGATCTCGCGAAGGAGATGAACGGAATACCCGGTGATGTGGCGTTCATGGCGTATGCGTGCGCGCGGTGCGGCTACTGCGTCTCAACATGCGATCAGTATTCAAGCCGAGGCTGGGAGTCACAGTCACCGCGCGGCAAGTACGCGTTCATCCGTGAGGTGATCGAGGGTCGGCAGAAGTGGGATCGAAAGGCGATCGACACGATTCTGGTGTGCACCACGTGCGAGGTCTGCAACACGCGCTGCCAGGTGCAGTTGCCGATCGAGCACAACTGGATGGAACTGCGTGGCAAGCTCATCAACGAGGAGAAGAGGGGAACGTTCCCGCCCTTCGAAATGATGGCTGCTTCGTTACGGGGAGAGCGCGATATCTGGGCCGGAAAGGCCGAGCACCGTGCCGACTGGGTTCCTGAGGACATGAAGCCCAAGCTGAAAGACAAGGGACCGATCCTCTACTTCGCAGGTTGTACCGCAAGCTTCGTTGAGAAGGACATCGCCGAGGCGTCGATACGACTGCTCACAGACTCGGGATACGACATCGCGTACATGGGTACCGACGAGGCGTGCTGTGGCATTCCGATGAAAATGGCCGGCAAATGGGACCTGTTTGAGGAGATATACCGCCACAACACCGGCGAGGCCAAGAAGCGCGGTGCAAAGACGATTGTCACATCGTGTCCTGCGTGCGGGCTTGTTTGGAAGGAGTTCTATGCAAACTTGGCCGCGGAGCGCGGCGATGAGTATGACTTCGAAGTGAAGCACTACTCCGAGCTCGTTGCTGAAGCTGTTGCGGATGGCCGTCTCGAGTTGAAGAATGCCGTTCCGGGTACCCTCACCTTCCACGACTCCTGCCATCTCGGGCGTGCTCAGGGCATCTACGAACCTCCAAGGACGATGCTTGCCGCTATTCCGGGTGTCGATTACGTCGAGATGGAACACAACCGTGAAGACGGCAAGTGCTGTGGGTCGGTTATGACTCTCATCGGTGAAATCGATGTGGCTCCCATCATCGGCGGCGACCGGCTCCAGGAGGCGATCGATGCCGGTGCCGACACCGTTATCGCCGCATGTCCGTGCTGCCAAGTCCAGCTTCGGGACAGCGTCGACAAGCGCGGGCTGGATCTGAAGGTTGACGATCTTGCGCGGATCGTGGCGCAGGCGGCGGGTTATGACATCGCATCCAGTTCATCCAATGCGACCTACATGTGGAGTTTCTTCGACAAGTTCATCAGGTTGATGGCGCCCAAGGAAATGGCCCAGCTGATGACGAGGGTCTTCCCGCAGATGCTGGACTCGATGCCTGCAGGCATGAAACCGATGATGCTTGCAATGAAGCACGTGCCAGGCGGACTTTCCTTGATGGAGAAGATGATGCCTGCGTTGTTCCCGATGTTGGCACCCGGGATACTCGGTAAGGTGATGCCCGATCTGATCGCCGCAGTCCAGGAATTCATTGGACCGATGCCGGAGGATATGGAAGCGCTCATGCCTGACTTGCTGCCTAAGACGATGGATGCGCTCATGCCGACGTACCTGCCGCAGCTGATTCCGTATCTGGTGCCGAAGTTTATCGACTTCGTTCGCAACGACACGTAGTTGTCTTGAGAAATGCGTGCCGCGGCCTGTTATGCGTGTCCGACAACTGGAGAGATACGAATACAACGTTCTAGGACTCCAGGGAGGAATAGATGAAAGAGTTCACGCTCGATGACCTTGCAGATTTCGATGGCAAAGACGGCAGGCCCGCATATGTCGCTTATGAAGGGATTGTCTACGACGTCTCCGAAAGCGCCATGTGGGATGAGGGCTCGCACGGCGACATGCATTCTGCGGGAGCCGATCTGACCGAGGATCATGCGATGGCGCCTCACGACGTGTACATCACAGATTTTCCTGAGGTCGGGAAGATCGTATAGCCAGAGGCTACTTTCGCATTGTTGCTGATGAGATAAGTTCAGGGTCGGCTTCGAGGAGCCGGCCCTGAACTATGCGCGTGTGAATAGTGCGACGGCTTCCACGTGGTAAGTCTGAGGGAACATGTCGACGGGCGTAACCGATGCAACGGCGTAACCGTGCTCAGCGAGTGCGGCCGCATCACGTGCGAGTGTGGATGGATCGCAGGACACGTACGCGATCGCTCTCGCGCCCGTCTCGGTGAGCGCAGACAGGACCTCAGGGTGCAGACCGGCGCGCGGGGGGTCGACAAGGGCGACGTCGGTGTAGCCGATGTCCGGGAGTTCGCGAGCGGCATCGCCGCCGATCACATCGGCGTCAAGGCGAAGGGTATCGAGGTTGCGGCGAAGATCGCGTATGGCGCTGGATGACGATTCCACAGCGATGACTTCACCTGCGGCATCGGCCAGAGGTGCCGTGAACGTCCCTGCGCCCGCGTAGAGGTCGAGAGCGCGGTCGGAGCCATCGGGTGCCAAGCCTGCCAATGCCACCCGAATCAGGGACTCGGCGGATTGGGTGTTCACTTGGAAGAAGCTTGGCGCCGAGATGGTCATCATGCGGCCGAGGAGACGCTCTCTCCAGAAGCCGTTGCCGGCCAGTACCTCGACTCCGGAGACTCTGCGTTCGTTGGACGGGCCTTTGGTGAGCACTCGTACAATGCTTGAGGTGTTGAGAGCCTGTCCAAGCGTGGTTCCGGCTGGCCTTCGGGGGAACGGGCCCGGGACGGTCCACAGGGCGATCTCGACGTCCTGCGTGTTCGCGGCCACCCTGAGGGCGACTCTCTGTATGCCGAGTTCCTGCCTGCCGGACAGATAACGGAGCGCGCCTGCAAGTGCTTTGGGGGCTGTCTGCTGCTTGCGAGGCAGCAGCAGGCACGACTCGATCTCCACTATCTCGTCTGAGCCGGCCTTGTGATAACCGAGCTGTAGTCGGCCACCCGACCTTCCGGTGACGAGTTCGATCTTGTTGCGGTATCCGTATTCTGTCGCCGAGGGAACGGTCTCGGCGACGAATTCCTCGGCATTGGCGAAGCGGCCTATTCGCTGGAAGGCGTCGACGATGATTCTGCGCTTGGCGGCAAGCTGTGCTGAATAGGAAACATGCTGCCAGTTGCAGCCACCGCAGATCCCGAAGTAGGGGCATGGGGGTTCGACACGATCAGGCGAGGCAACGACAATTTCGTCGACCTGCGCTCGAACGAAACGATCGCGATCTTCGACGATCGTGGCGAGGACGGTGTCGCCGGGGCAACCTCCTCGGACGAACGCAGTCCGGCCATCTTCCAAGCGTGCGATGGAGTCACCACCGTATGCAAGACTTTCAATATTGACACGAATCAAGTTGTCTCCGACTCTCTGTTTGGCCGAGTTGGGGGCGGTTTCCAAACATCCTACCCGAAGTAGTGCTCAAAATTGTGTTTAGAATCGAGCGCGCATAGCCGATACATTGTCTTGATAGGCCGACGGGGGATGGGTGAGATGGGTGGATTGCTCGCTCTTCGACCCCAAGAGGAGATGATGTTCGTGTCCAAGACGGCGCTGATAGTCCATGATGACGCCCGTTTCGTGTTGAGCGTGAAGACGGCTCTGCTCGAAAGGGCGCCCGGCCTCGAAGTGACCAGTGCCATTTCGGCGCCGCGGGCCTTTGGCATTCTCGAGCAGAACGTGCCGGATGTGTTGGTAGTCGAGGCGAAGCTGCCCGGCATGGACGGTTTCGCCTTCGCCGAGCGGGTGAAGTCGGACGCGGCCACGCGCGACGTTCCCGTTGTGATCATCAATCCGGAGACGGGAGTGGAGTCATCGGCGAGAGCGCACCGAGCAGGTGCGGTTGACGAACTGTCCTCGGTCGGCTCTGTGGAACCGATCGCCGAGAGGATCGCGGTTCTTGCGGGCTACAAGCCCTCCATAGCTCTCTGCGAAGACGAATCCCTACGTGCCGTGCCTCGTACCACGGGGAGTGAAGGTGACGTGCCAATGAGCACTGCTGTCGGCTCTCGGGGGACTGCTGCGCCGCAAACTGATGGGCGCACATCCGGGCTTCCCCACATCGACGATCTCTTGCATATTATGCTTGACAGAGGTGGTTCCGACCTGCACATCACCGCAGGTAGCCCTCCCGGCATTCGCCAGCGGGGTGAACTCATCCGCATCGAGAATATGAATCCGCTGACTCCCCGAGACACGACGGAGATGATTCTCGGACTGCTGTCTGAAGAGCAGCGCAAACGGTTCGAGACCGAACTCGAACTGGACTTCGCCTACAGCATTCCGGGGGTCTCCCGTTTCAGGGCCAATGTCTTTCAGCAGCGTAATTCGATGGGCGCGGTCTTCCGTGCGATCCCGATCGATATCCCGACGCTGGAACAACTCGGTCTGCCTCCGGTGTGCCGATTCTTGGCCGACCGTCCCCGGGGCCTCGTACTCGTGACGGGCCCGACTGGCTCGGGCAAGTCGACGACGCTTGCCGCCATGATCGATCACGTGAACACGACAAAGGCCCTGCACATCGTAACCATGGAGGACCCGATCGAGTTCATGCATCGCAACAAGAGGTGCTTTGTCAATCAGCGTGAGGTGGGCGAGGACACTCTTTCGTTCGCATCTGCGCTCAAACGAGTGTTGCGTCAAGACCCGGATGTCATCCTCGTCGGCGAAATGCGCGATCTGGAGACGATTTCTGCGGCGTTGACGGCGGCAGAAACGGGACACCTCGTCTTCGCGACTCTGCACACGACCGGTGGCCCTGAGACAATCGACCGCATCATTGATGTATTCCCGCCTCATCAGCAGGCGCAGGTAAGGATGCAGCTCTCGACGTGCCTTGAAGGTGTGCTGTCGCAGACCCTTCTGCCGTGTACCGACGGCAAGACACGAGTCATGGCGATGGAGATCATGCTCGGCGTTCCGGCGATCCAGAATCTGATCCGTGAGGGAAAAACGCACCAAATGGAGACAATCATCCAAGGTGGCGGTTCTCAAGGAATGCAGACGCTCGATCAGAGCCTGAAGAACCTGCTGACTGCAGGGAAGATCACATTCCAGGAGGCGATCAGCAAGGCTCGCAATCCCAAAGAACTGGCAGCCATGGTGGGTCGCAAGCTCTAGGAGCAAGGCCGCGAACTCATGTGGCGGGCCGCAGTTGTGGCTCGCCACTACTGTTTTGGAGGTAATCATGGCGTTGGATAAGGTTAGGGTTCGTTGGTCCGCCAATAGGCAGTTCTCGGCGTGGGACAGCGCCGGCCACGGGATCGTCCTGGACGCCACACCCGAATATGGAGGCGAGAGCACCGGTCCCCGCCCCATTGAACTCGTGCTCTATGCTCTGGCTGGTTGCACGGCGATGGATGTCGTTTCGGTACTGGAGAAGAAGCGTGAGCCCTTCACCGGCTTGGAGATGGAGGTAGAGGCCACCCAACGTGAGGACGAGTTCCCAAAGATTTACACGAGGATCGAGCTCGTCTACGTCGTGAAGGGTTCCGACGTGAAACCAAAGTCGGTTGAGCGGGCCATCGAGCTTTCGCACGACAAGTATTGCTCGGTTCGTGGGATGTTTGGGCCTCAAGTCGAGATCATGACCAGTTACCGGATTGAGGCCTAAGGACTGGGGCGACGCACCGTTTGCGGCTTGCCGTGTCCGGGCATGACAGGTATTGTCACTGACTTGCCGACGAAAAAGAGGATACCCACTTGCCCGACGCAGTGTTGATGCCCGTCTATAACGAAGCCCCGACAGTCGCCACCGTCTTAGATGCGGTTCGGCGGTATTTCAGGGGAGAAATCATAGTTGTAGACGACGGGTCGACGGATGAGACTCCACGCGTGCTGGCTGCCCGCAGTGACATCACGACGGTGCACCTCGACCGCAATTGCGGGTATGGCTGCGCTCTGAAGGTCGGATTTGGCTTGGCAGCGGACATGGGTGTGTCGCATCTGATCACCATGGATTGCGATGGCCAGCATGAGCCTGCGCACATACCGCAGTTCCTTGACGCTCTGGCCAGCGGCGGAGACATCATTTCAGGTAGCCGGTACCTACCGGGTTCTGCGTCGGTTGGAGTGGCGCCAAACGACAGGCGCAGCATCAATGCCACGGTCACGAGTGAGATCAATCGTGTCACCGGCTGGGGGCTGACAGACGCATTCTGCGGTTTCAAGGCGTACCGACTCCATGCGATCGAGTGTATTCGGCTGCGCGAAAGCGGATACGCAATGCCGCTTGAGTTGTGGGCTAAGGCGTGGCGTTGCGGTCTGAGCGTGCGCGAGATTTCGGTGGAGCGCATCTATTGTGGGCAGGACCGTTCCTTCGGCGAACTCCTGGATGATCCCGAACGCCGGCTGGCTTACTATATGGCAGTGTGGAGCCAAGCTTTGGAAGAGGATGAGCGATGACGACCGAATCGCTGTGCGATGTACTGTGCATTGGTGCCCATCCTGACGACGTCGAGATTGGCATGGGCGCTACGGTTGCCAAGATGGTGGGCCAAGGGATGCGTGTCGGATTGGTCGATCTGACCAACGGTGAACCTACCCCGCACGGCACCCCTGAGAGGCGAGCAGCGGAGGCATCGGAGGCCGCACGGGTTCTCGGCGCGACCCGACGGACCTTGACGCAAAGCAACCGCTATCTCTTCGATACTGTAGAAGCCCGCATGGAGTTGGCCGAGGTGATCAGGGAGTTGCGGCCACAGACGCTGTTTGTGCCGTTTCCTCAGGACGCGCATCCTGACCATCTTGCGGCTTCTCAGATCGCACTGGCGGCACGTTTCTACGCGAAGCTCACCAAGACCAAGATGTCGGGCGAGCCGTACTTTCCCGAGCGTGTCTACCGGTATATGGCTGTGCACATGCGTCTTGTCGCCGAACCGTCATTCATCGTCGACGTCTCCGAGCACCTGTCGGACAAGATCGCAGCGCTCGGGGCATACGAATCGCAATTTGCCGAGAACCCCGCGAACAACGGGATGCTCGAGTTCGTCGAGCAGCAGGCCGCCGCATGGGGTGCGATGGCGCGCGTTCGATATGGGGAGCCGTTCTTCGCACTTGAGCCGATCTGTCTTCGATCCATTACGGATCTGGTATAGGCTGATGACGCGTCCGAAACCGGCTCTGCCGACAGGGGACGACGAACTCATCGCGGTTCCGCCGTATAGCGATTGGGCCGCGCTTGCCTCGGCAAATCGCGCTGCAGCTTCACAGTGGCAGTTCACGATCGCCGGTCGGGATGCCCAATCGATGCGAAAGCTGGCTCGCGAGGAAGCGGTCGCAGCCGGTGCCGATCTCTCCGTCAGACTTGGAGTGGTTCTGGGCGGCTCGGGCGATCCCGAGGCCCCTATCGTCATGGCCGGGCACCAGCCGGAGATCTACCATCCCGGCGTGTGGATCAAGGCCTTCCTTCTGCAGCGTCTGGCCGAGGATATGGGCGCAACGGCTATCGATGTCGTTGTCGATTCGGACGGATTCGAGTCTGTAGGCATAAGCGCACCGTGTTTCACTCCGGAAGTACATCGCTGCAAAGTCGACCTTGCTATCGGGACGCCCGGTTCCTATTTCGCTTGTGCGCCGGTGCCGAGTGAACAAGCTCTGGGTGAGTTCTGCTCGGCGGTCGAAGCGATGGTTGCAGATCTCCCCGCGACGAAGGTGCGGCGCAATGTCGGTCACTTCTGCGAACTCTTGCGCCAATCGGTAGCCGATTCGCATAATCTTGCCGAACTCGTCACAATTGCGCGCCGTCGCTACGAGGCGGCTGCAGGGAACGACTATCGCGAACTGCCGTTGACCAGCTTGGCCCGCACGGAGGCGTTTGCGACGTTCGTGGTGGATCTCGCACTGTCCGCAGAGCGATTTGCGAATGCGCATAACTCCGAACTCGGTGAGTACCGTGCGGCGAACAAGGTGCGAACGGGGGCTCAGCCCTTCCCGGATCTCGCATTCGCTGATGGTCGCTATGAGCTTCCGCTCTGGCTGATCTCAAACGGGATTAGAACAGGCCTGTGGGCTGAGCCGTGTGCGGGTGGGTGCGTCGCTTTGCGGACATCCGACGGCCAGCTTGCCGCCGAGTTGCCATCCGACGGCCCTTCCGCCGTCGGAGTGTTGCGGCAGGCGGGGATGGTGATCGTTCCGAAGGCGCTGGCGCTGACCCTGTTCGCTCGAGTGTTCTGTGCAGATATCTTCATCCATGGCGTGGGTGGCGGCCGATATGATGTGGTCACCGACGGCGTGTGTCGGCGCTACTACGGTGTCGAACCTCTGGGTTTCGTGGTCGCCTCGCTGACTCTGCGGTTGCCGGTTGGTGCTCACCGGATCGCGGATGAGGAACTCTCTGCGGCGCGGGAGCGGTTGAATCGGCTCGTTCACAACCCTGACGCTCTTCTCGGCGAGATCGTGTTCGACTCGGCTGAACAGCGCTCTGCGGCGCATGCGCTTGCCGCCGAGAAGGCCGGCCTGCTCTCGCTCATCTCGGCACCCGGCGCAGACAAGAAGGCTTTGGGACTGCGAATTCGGGAGGTCACCGCAGAGTTGGGAGCCCTGCTTTCGCCTGTGCGCGAGGCGTACGAAGCGGGGTTGGCGTCGCTTGAATCGCAGCGCGCAGCTGCCGATATTCTCACAGACAGGACCTATCCCTTCTGTATGTGGACGCCTGAAGAAATCGCTGAAATAGCCAGGTCAGCGGGCGCCGTTCGTGCTTGAGCGCGATCCGGCTGGCGGGCGACGGAGAGCGGGAAACTTGCCCATGCAGGGCGCAGAGCGCTAGCATGCGATAACCGGCGTGAATCACTTGTTTGCTTTGGAGAGGATGGACAATGTCAGTGCCCGTAGTTGACAAGGAAGTGTGCACAGCTTGCGGTATCTGCGTCGATGAGTGCCCGAACAGCTGTTACGATCTCGAGGATACGGCCGTCCTGAGTCGGCCTGCCGGCTGCACCGAGTGCGGAATCTGCGTGGACGCATGCCCGAACGGTGCTATTTCTCAGAACTAGCCCCACGAGTCTGTTCAGCAAGAAGGGCCGGATATTGAACTAGACCCCAAAAGCTGGACGGCTTAATAGGGGTCTCAAGCGGCGTCCACGGACTGGGTCCGGAATTGTTCCGGGCTCAGCCCTTTCAGTTTCGGCTGGTACCTCTTGGTGTTCCAGTAGC